>NZ_JBHJTL010000102.1:0-26881 GCF_042264065.1 Streptomyces sp. NPDC056222
GTTGATTTTTGGCACGCTGTTGAGTTCTCAAGGAACGGACGCTTCCTTTGTACTCACCCTCTCGGGCTTTCCTCCGGGCTTTTCCCTTCGGTCTTGCGTTTCCGACTCTATCAGATCTTTCCGATCCGATTTCCTCGGTGCTTTCCGACCTCTTCGGTTTCCCGTTTCGGCCTTCCGGCGTTTCCGACTCTATCAGATCCTTTCGGGCCTGATTCCCAGTCAGAGTGGGTTGTCTTTGCGGCTGTTGGGCCGTTCCGACGAGTGAGACTTTAGCGGATTCCTTGCCTCCGACGCTAATCGGGCGGCTCGCGCTCAAACCTTCGAACGCGGATTCCTCATTTCGCAAAAACGCACGGAAAGCACGACGACGCAGCGAAGCATCGTCAGCTGTAGTGGGTCTTGCGGAATGGCTGTCCGGGGCCGACCGGGGTCGGTGCTCACGTCGGACAACTCGGAGAACACTACGGACGGCGCAATCCCATGTCAACCCCGGTCCCCGGGCGTAGCCTCTCCGTATGACTACGCATGCGCGCACGACTCAGTGGTGGGCCGCCTGACGGCGGCCCGCACTCACGCATGCATCAGCGGCCGCCGCCTCGGCGGCCGTTCGCGTATCCCCCTCCGGGAGTGCGGCCGACGGGTCGGCGCACAGGAGAGAGGGAGAACGAACGCGATGAAGCGGATCTTCAGCGGGATCAAGCCCACGGGGCACCTGACGCTGGGCAACTACCTCGGGGCCGTACGACGGTGGGTCGACATCGACCAGCACCGGAGCGACGCGCTGTTCAGCATCGTGGATCTGCACGCCCTGACCGTCGAGCACGATCCGGCGCGGGTTCTACGGCTCAGTCGACAGGCGGCCACGCTGCTGTTGGCGGCCGGCCTGGAGCCGAAGCTCTGCACGGTGTTCGTGCAGAGCCATGTGGACGAGCATGCCCGGCTGTCGTACCTGCTGGAGTGCACCGCCACCGACGGCGAGCTGCGGCGGATGATCCAGTACAAGGAGAAGGGCGCGCGGGCGCGGGCCGCCGGGGAGAGTGTGCGGCTGTCGCTGCTGACGTATCCCGTGCTGATGGCGGCCGACATCCTCGCCTACGGGACCGATGAGGTGCCGGTCGGTGAGGACCAGACGCAGCATGTGGAGCTGACCCGGGATCTGGCGGTGCGGTTCAACCAGCGGTACGGGCATGTGTTCACCGTGCCGAGGGCGACGCATCCGGAGGTGGGGGCGCGGGTCATGGATCTGCAGGACCCGCTCTCGAAGATGGGGAAGTCCCACGAGAACGGCGCCGGCATCGTGTATCTGCTGGATGACGCGGACACGGTGCGGCGGAAGATCATGCGGGCCGTGACCGACAGCGGTCGGGATGTCGTCTACGACCGGGAGGCCGGTCCCGGGGTGGCGAATCTGCTCGATCTGCTGGCCGCTTCGACGGGTGGGAACCCGGAAGCCCTGGCCGGTGTATATGAGTCGTACGGATCTTTGAAGCGGGACACGGCGGACGCGGTGGTCGAGATGCTGCGGCCGGTCCGGGAGCGGCATGCGGAGCTGGCGGCCGATCCCGGGCATGTGGACCGGGTGCTACGGGACGGGGCCGAGCGGGCCCGGGGGATGGCGCGGCCGTTGGTGGATCGCGCCTATCGGGCGATCGGGTTGATGCCGGCCGCCGGGTGACGGAAGGCGTGGCGGTAGTCGCGCGGGCTGGTGGCGAGGTGCGAGGCGAAGTGCTGGCGCATCGTGACCTCGCTGCCGAAGCCCGCGCGGCGGGCGACTTCGGGGAGGGGGTGGTCGGTGAGTTCGAGGAGTTTCTGCGCGGCGGCGATGCGCTGGGTGATGAGCCAGTGGAGAGGGGTGGTTCCTGTGGTGGCCTGGAAGTGGCGGGCGAAGGTCCGTGGCGACATATCCGCGCGGGCGGCCAGGCTCGCGACGGTGTGGGGCTCGTCGAGGTGGGCGAGGGCGTAGGAGCGGACGGCGGCGAGGGCGTCGGCGTCGCGGTCGGCTCGGGGGGTGGGGTGCTCGATGAATTGGGCCTGGGTGCCGGTGCGGAAGGGGGCGGTGACCATCGCTCGGGCGATCGTGGCGGCGGCTTCGGCTCCGTGGGTGGTGCGGACGAGGTGGAGGCAGAGGTCGATGCCGGCGGCGGTGCCGGCCGAGGTCCAGATACCGGAGTCCTCGACGAAGAGGGCGTCGGGCTCGACGGTGATCCGAGGGTGCCGGGCGGCGAGGGTCTGGGCGAGGTGCCAGTGGGTGACGGCGCGGCGGCCGTCGAGGAGTCCGGCCTTGGCCAGGACGAAGGCGCCCGCGCAGAGGGAGGCGACGGGGGTACCCGCGGCATGGGCCCGGCGGAGGGCTTCGAGGACGGCGGGGGGTGTGTCGGCGTCGGGGTCCTCGATGCCGGGGACGAGGACGAGGTCTGCCTGGGCGAGCCAGTCGAGGGGGCGGTCGGGGGTGAGGGTGAGACCGCCGCGGAGGGAGATGGGGGTGGACGGGTCGGCGGCGACGCGGCGGAGTTCGAAGGGAGGGACACCACGGAGGCGGCGTCCGCTGCCCCAGACCTCGGTGATGACCGAGATGTCGAAGGCGCGGATGCCGGGGAAGGAGATCAGGGCGATGCGCTGGGGTTCCGCTGGGGCCGTCGGCATGGGTGGCAGTAAACCATCGATCGTCGGCTTTCTCTCCTCTGGGACGAGGGGTGCGCGGGCGGCAGCATCGTGGGCATGGAGATCGCACAGAACGCAGCGCTGGTTGTCGTCGACGTACAGAAGGGCTTCGAGGAGGAGTTCTGGGGGAAGCGGAACAACCCGGCCGCCGAGGGGAACATCGCGGCACTGATCGATCTGTGGCAGGAGACGGGGCGGCCGGTGGTGTTCGTACGGCACGATTCGCCGGCCGGGTCGCCGTCGCCGCTGCGGCTCGGGCATGTGGGGAACGACTTCAAGGACTTCGTCGAGGAGCGGAGGGGGAAGGGCAGCGGGCGGGAGCTGCTGGTGACGAAGAGCGTGAACTCGGCGTTCTACGGAGAGCCGTCGCTGGACCTGTGGCTGAAGGGGGAGGCCATCGCGCAGATCGTGATCGTCGGGATACAGACGAACATGTGCAACGAGACGACGGCGCGGATGGGCGGGAACCTCGGGTACGACGTGGTGTTTCCGCTGGACGCGATGCACACGTTCGACCTGGAAGGGCCGTTCGGGTGGGCGGCTACGGCGGATGAGCTGACCCGGGCGACGGCGGTGTCGCTGCATGGCGGGCGGTTCGCCCGGGTCGTGTCGACGGAGGACGTGCTGAAGGGCGCGGTGCCCGCGTAGGCCGGGGGCCGGTCAGCCGTTGCCGGAGGCGAGCTCGCGGCTGCGGTCGCGGGCGGCTTCGAGGGCGGCGATGAGGGCGGCCCGTACGCCGTGGTTCTCCAGTTCGCGGATGGCGCTGATGGTGGTGCCGGCGGGGGAGGTGACGGCCTCGCGGAGCTTGACCGGGTGTTCGCCGCTGTCGCGGAGCATCACGGCGGCGCCGATGGCGGCCTGGACGATCAGGTCGTGGGCCTGGGCGCGGGGCAGGCCGAGGAGGATGCCGGCGTCGGTCATGGCCTCGACGAGGAAGTAGAAGTAGGCCGGGCCGGAGCCGGAGAGCGCGGTGGCGGCGTCCTGCTGGGACTCGGGGACGCGCAGTGTCTTGCCGACGCCTCCGAAGATCTCCTCGGCGTGGACGAGGTGCTCGGACGTGGCGTGGCTGCCGCCGGAGATGACGGACATGCCCTCGTCGACGAGGACGGGTGTGTTGGGCATGACGCGGACGACGGGGGTGCCGGCGGTGAGCCGTTCCTCGATGAAGGAGGTGGGGATGCCGGCGGCGGCGCTGATGACGAGGCGGTCGGCGCTGACGTGGGGGGCGAGTTCGTCGAGGAGGCGGCCCATGTCCTGGGGCTTCACGGCGAGGATGAGGGTGTCGGCGCGCTTGGCGGCCTCGGCGTTGGTGACGGGCTCGACGCCGTAGCGGGCACGCAGTTCTTCGGCGCGCTCGGTGCGGCGGGCGGTGACGAGGAGGTTGGCGGGGCGCCAGCCGGCTCGGATCATGCCGCTGAGGAGCGCTTCACCGATCTTGCCGGTGCCGAGGACTGCAACGGTCTGGGTCATGGCTCTGTTCACCTCGCCGGAAGGGGCATGCGCCTGTCCATCTGCGTGGACACTTCGTCCACGTGCAGGAACATCCTCGCACCGCGCGGGTTCGCGCGGTGCGGGCGTCCGAGGGGCGGTCAGGCGGTGCGGCGGCGGAGCGTCGCGGCGCCGAGGGCGAGGACCAGGAGGGCGCAGCCGGCGACGACGAGGGCGTCGACGACGAAGGCGCCGGTGATGTCGGGGTGCCGGAGGACCTCGTTCATGCCGTCGACGGCGTACGACATGGGGAGTGCGTTGGAGATCCCTTCGAGGACGGGCTGCATCTGGTCGCGCGCGATGAAGAGGCCGCAGAGCAGCAGCTGGGGGAAGATCACGGCCGGCATGAACTGGACGGCCTGGAACTCGGAGGCGGCGAAGGCCGAGACGAAGAGGCCGAGCGCGGTGCCGAGGAGGGCGTCGAGCAGGGCGACGAGCAGGAGGAGCCAGGGGGAGCCGACGACGTCGAGGCCGAGGACGCCGAGGGCGAGGCCGGTGGCGAGGGCGGACTGGACGATGGCGAGGAGTCCGAAGGCGAGGGCATAGCCGGCGATGAGGTCGCCTTTGCCCAGGGGCATGGCGAGCAGGCGTTCCAGGGTGCCGGAGGTGCGTTCGCGCAGGGTGGCGATCGAG
This sequence comes from Streptomyces sp. NPDC056222, assembly GCF_042264065.1. Taxonomy (NCBI): domain Bacteria; kingdom Bacillati; phylum Actinomycetota; class Actinomycetes; order Kitasatosporales; family Streptomycetaceae; genus Streptomyces; species Streptomyces sp. NPDC056222. The sequence continues at coordinate 4,783 of NZ_JBHJTL010000102.1, forward strand.
GTCACGAGGAACATCGTGATCAGCGGAAAGATGCCGAGCAGCGAGGCTCCGATGTTGTCGAAGGTCCGGGGGCTGCCGTCGAAGACGTACCGGAGCAGGAAGAGCATCACGCACGGGACGAGGATCATCAGGGCGATCGAGCGCGGGTCGTGACGCAGTTGCCGCAGGACTCGGGTGGCGGTGGCGAGGGTGCGGGCGGTGCTCATCGCTGGGGCTCCTCGATGGGTCGGGACTCCTGGGCCGGCCGGGGCTCGTCGAGGTGTGCGGCCGCGCGGGCGTTGGCGGCGTCGACGAGGTGGAGGAAGGCCTCTTCGACGGTGGCGGTGTCGTTGCGGCGGCGCAGGGCGTCCGGGGTGTCCTCGGCGAGGATCTCGCCTTCGCGCATGAGGAGCAGCCGGTGGCAGCGCTCGGCCTCGTCCATGACGTGGGAGGAGACGAGGATGGCGGCGCCGCGTTCGTCGGCGATGCGGTGGAAGAGGTTCCACAGGTCGCGGCGGAGGACGGGGTCGAGGCCGACGGTGGGTTCGTCGAGGACGAGGACCTCGGGGGTGCCGAGGAGGGCGACGGCGAGGGAGACGCGGCTGCGCTGGCCGCCGGAGAGCCGGCCGGCGAGTGAGTCGGCGTGCGAGGCGAGGTCGACGTCGTCGATGGCCCGGGCGACGGCGGCGCGGCGGTCTTCGCGGTGGGCGCGGCCGGGGAGGAGGACGGCGGCGAAGTAGTCGAGGTTCTGGCGGACGGTGAGGTCGTCGTAGACGGACGGCGCCTGGGTGACGTAGCCGATGCGGGAGCGCAGGGCGGCGTCGCCGGCCGGGCGGCCGAGGACCTGGAGGGTGCCGGTGACGTTGGCCTGGGTGCCGACGATCGCACGCATCAGGGTGGATTTTCCGCAGCCGGATGGGCCGAGGAGGCCGGTGATCCGGCCGACCGGGACGGTGAAGTCGAGGCCGCGCAGGACGGTGCGGTCGCCCCGTACGGCGGTGAGGCCGTGCGCGACGACGGCCGGCTGCGTGACCTCGCCGGAGTAATTCATCATGCGATGAATATTGCGCGTGGGGGTCCGGTCGTCAAGCGCTGGGGGCGGTTGGAACGGGGTGGGTCGGCCTTCTGCGCGCGGCGGGGGCTGGCGGGTCTCGGCGGATGCGGCTGACGAGGGTCGGCGGAAACGCACAGGACGCCCGGCGGGGCCGGGCGTCCTGGAGGGCGTTGCCTGTGTCGGTGTACGGGGTACGGGCCGGCGTGCGGGTACGGGTACGGCGGGGTACGAGTAGGTGCCGGCTACTTGCCCTTGCGCTTCTTGCGGGCCGCCGGGTTGCCCGCGCGGGCGCCGCGCCGCTTCTCGTACTGGGTGCGGGCCGTCTCGTACTCCGTGCGGCGCAGCTGCTCGCCCGGTGCCTCGACGAAGCAGCGGAAGAAGTACGCGAGGAGCGAGCCGACGAAGCCGATCATCTTCAAGCTGCGCAGGGAGTCCTCGCGGGCCGGGTCGGCGGGGCGGCGGACGAAGCCCTCCCAGGTCTTACGGAAGGCGATGGCGCTGCAGATCGCGAACATGACGACCACGAGGAGGTTCAGGATTCCCCCGACCTCGGCGATCGCAAGCCCCTCGTAGGCGAAGCGCAGCACGAAGCAGCCCGCCGCGGCGGCGACGAGCGCACCGACGGCGAGCCCGGCACGGCGCAGCCCGTAGTTGCCGCTGTGGTCGACCCACGTCGTCCCGAAGAATCGGATCTCCTCGGGCCGCGGGCCGGCGGGGGTACCGCCGGCCGCGCCCTTGGCGGCGGTGCTGGGCTTGGCGGTCTGGTCTTCGTCGCTCACGAGGTCGATTATCCCTGGGGCGGCGACGGGACGGGGCGGCGGCGGGGGTGGGGGTCAGCCGCAGCGCTTGGCGACGTAGCCGTCCCGGCTGGTGTTCACATAGGCGTCCGCGACGTACTCGCCGCTCGCGATGTTGTCCCAGATGTTGGAGGTGCCGTACGGGCCGGTGACGGTCTCGCCGGGCTTCTGACAGTAGATCGGCACACTCACACCGATGGTCAGCACCCGCACGATCGGGTACTGGGTCCCCGGCCCGGAGCGCACATTGACGCGGTAGCCGGGCGCGACCGGGTAGCGCGCCACACTCGTCGCGGCCGTGGCGCTCGCGGCATACCCGGTGGCCGTCGTCCCGGACGCGGCCGTGGCACTGCCCGCCGTGGTGAGCGTCAGCGCCAGGGCGGCGACGGCACCGCCGAGGGCGAGGACGGCATTCCTGCGCATGGTCATGTCGCTTGTCCCCTCAGCCGCAGCGCTTGGCGACGTAGCCGTCGCTGCCGGTCTTCACATACGCGTCGGAGATGAACTCGCCCGACGCGATGTTGTCCCAGATGTTCGTGGTGCCGTACGGGCCGGAGATCCATTCACCCGGGGTCTGGCAGTAGATCGGCACCCGGACGTCCAGGGCCAGCGTCCGCACGATGCGGTACTGCGTACCCGGCCCGGAGCGCACGTTCACGCGGTAGCCCGGGGCGATCGGGTAGCGCACGACGCTCATCGTGGACACCCCGTCCAGCTCCGCGGCCGTGGCCGCTTCCTTCGTCTCGTCAACACCCATGGTGTCCTCCCCCGTTGGCGCAAAGCGCTCCGCTGCGATTCACTCTCTGCGACGCGCAGGCTAGCAAGCCCCACCGACATCAAGGGCGCCATGGACTAGGCTCCGTGCGTCGCGCACGCGCGCGGCCTCAACGGGGAACCACACGGGGGTTGGCTATGCCGCCGTTGCGCAGGACCGGTGCCGACCGGGATGCGGAAGAACCTGAGTACGCGGGCGGCTACCGTCTCCAGGCATGTCTCGGCGCGGGTGGCATGGGTGTCGTCCATCTGGCCACCTCCGCCTCCGGGCTACGGCTCGCGGTCAAGGTGGTGCACGGACAGTACGCGGAGGACCCGGAGTTCAGGGCCCGTTTCCGCCAGGAGGTGGCCGCCGCGCGCCGGGTCAGCGGCGCCTTCACCGCACCCGTCGTGGACGCCGACCCCGACGCCGTACGTCCCTGGATGGCGACCCTCTACGTCCCCGGTCCCACCCTCGCCGACCAGGTGAAGCGGAACGGCCCGCTGTCTCCCGCCGAACTGCGCCGACTGACCGCCGGACTCGCCGAGGCACTGCGCGACATCCACCGGGCCGGCGTCGTCCACCGCGACCTCAAGCCCAGCAACGTCCTGCTCACCGACACCGGACCGAAGGTCATCGACTTCGGCATCTCCCGGCCGGTGGACAGCGATCTGCACACGGAGACCGGGAAGTTGATCGGGTCGCCGCCGTTCATGGCACCCGAGCAGTTCCAGCGGCCCCGCGAGGTCGGCCCGGCGGCGGACGTCTTCGCGCTCGGCTCCGTGCTCGTCCACGCGGCCACGGGGCACGGACCGTTCGACTCCGACAGCCCGTACATCGTCGCGTACCAGGTCGTCCACGACGATCCGGATCTGACGGGGGTTCCGGACGAGCTCGCTCCCCTCGTCGCGCGCTGCCTCGCCAAGGAGCCGGCGGATCGCCCGACCCCGGCCGAGATCATGGCTGCGCTGCTGCCGCCCTCGTACGAGGCGGCGGCGTTCATACCCGCCCAGCGGCGGCCCCCTACCCTGCCCGAACCCGCGCCCGGGCCGTCGGGGTCCTGGGACGCGGACACGCCCGTGCGGGTGCCGGCGCCGCGCGCCCGTCGACGGCTTCGACCGTCGGTCGTGGTCGCCTCCGCGCTCGCCGTCCTCGCGGCCGGTGGGGCGTTCGTGGCACTGAGCGCCGGTGCCGAGGGAGACCCCCGGCCCGGGCAGGGACCGGCCCGGGCGGCCGCCGCCTTCGAGGGCTGGCAGACCGTGCTGCAGAAGGACGGCGCCCTGGCCACCCCGGCCTGCACCCCCACGGCCGACGCCCTCTACTGCTCCGTACGGGGCGTGGCGCTCACGCGGCTCGACCCCGCGACCGGCCGAGTGCTCTGGTCACGCTCCGGAGCAGTCGGAGAGCCCGCCCCACCCCCGGTGCCCTCCGGCGGCCTGCTCGGCGCCGTCGCCGCCGACGGGACCCTGCGGACCTTCACCGCGGACGAAGGCGCTCCGGCCTGGGACACCGGCGCCGCCGCCCGCCAGGAAGGTGCCAACCCGGCCGGGGACACCCTGCTCTTCCCGACCTCCTCCGCGGCGGTCAGGGCCGTCGACGGTGCCACCGGGAAGCAGCTTTGGAAGCACTCCCTCCGCGGCTTTACCGCACCCCGATTCGGCCCGTACGACAAGACGTCGGGCCTCGTGCCCGTCTTCGAGAGCGCCGGCGGCTCCACCCGTACATCGCTCGGCGCCCTCAGGCCGACCGACGGCACGATCGTCTGGCAGCGGCGGCTCGCGGGCGATCTCGTGCCCGTGGGCGCGGGCGGGAACGGCGTAGTGTTCCTGCGCTCGTCGAACGCCGACTCGCAGACCGACGCGGTCGTCCGCTACAACCCCACCGACGGCTCCGTCCGCCGAACCGCTCTCCCCTACCCCCTCGACAATCCCAGGATCGCCGTCCACGGCGACACCGCCTACCTCCTCGACTCCGCCGGCCGGCTCATCGCGCTCGACACCGCCGCCGGCCCCGCCGGGCGCGTGGTCTGGGAGTTGGAGACCGCCGCCGGTAACGTCTCCGCCCCTGTGCTCGCGCCCGGTGGGCGGCTCTACCTCTCCGCGGCCGATGGGCGGCTCATCGCCGTCGACACCGTGCGCGGTGCGCTCATCGGGCAGACGAAGCCTCGGCTCGGGGATGGCAGGCTCGGGTACGCGACCACGGTGCCCGCGCCCGTCGTGGCCGGGGAGAAGGTGTTCGGGAGCGCGCCCGACGGGTCCGTGTTCGCGGTGGACGGGCGGGATCCGGCAGGGTGGTGACGTCGGGTCAGCCGCAGTGCTCCCACGGGCTCGTGTACGTGTACTCCCCCACGCCCGCCTCTATCATCCCGCCCCAGCGCACGCACTTCCCGGCCGCGGAGGCGCGTACCGGGCCCGCGTACGAGCTGTAGGTGCGCTGGTCCTTCTTGGTTGTCGAGCCCTGGACGGTGAGCCAGGCGCCGGTCGGGAGGGCGAAGCCCGCGGTGGCGGGGGCGTGCATGGTGACGACGCAGTTGTTGCCGTTGGACGCGTTGTGGAGCAGGTGGATGCGGGCGAGGACGGTCGACGAGTTCTGCAGGGTCCTCGAGTCGATCTGGACGTAACCCGATCCGCAGATCTCGGCCGGGGTCGCCGCGCTCGCCGGGGTGGTGCTCAGGGCCGCGAGGGCGGCGACGGCGGTCGCGACGACGGCGGTACGGCGTACGGAGGCACGCATACGACTCCCCAATCGTGAGCATGACAATCATGAACGGGAAGTCGTGATCGTAGCGCACACGCACGAACGCGGGGAGTGAGCGTCTCCGCCCACTCCCCGCGTCCCTGATGCCTTGGAGCGATGCCTCGGAACCGCGTCGGCTCAGTACAGCTTCGACACGTCGCGCACCGCGCCCTTGTCCGCGCTCGTCGCCATCGCCGCGTACGCCCGCAGTGCCGCCGAGACCTTCCGCTGCCTGTTCTTCGGGGCGTAGACCCCGCCCAGCGCCTCACGGCGGGCCGCCAGCGTGGCGTCGTCGACCAGCAGCTCGATCGAGCGGCTCGGGATGTCGATACGGATCCGGTCGCCGTCCTCGACCAGGGCGATCGTGCCGCCCGACGCGGCCTCCGGCGAGGCGTGGCCGATCGACAGGCCCGACGTACCGCCGGAGAAGCGGCCGTCCGTCACCAGCGCGCAGGTCTTGCCCAGGCCCCGGCCCTTGAGGAAGGAGGTCGGGTACAGCATCTCCTGCATGCCCGGGCCGCCCCGCGGGCCCTCGTAGCGGATGACGACCACGTCGCCGTCCTTGACCTGCTTGTTGAGGATCTTCTCGACGGCCTCGTCCTGCGACTCGCAGACGACCGCCGGGCCCTCGAAGGTCCAGATCGACTCGTCGACGCCGGCCGTCTTCACGACACAGCCGTCCACGGCCAGGTTGCCGCGCAGGACCGCGAGTCCGCCGTCCTTCGAGTACGCGTGGGCCGCGTCGCGGATGCAGCCGCCGGCCGCGTCGGTGTCCAGGGAGTCCCAGCGCTCGGACTGGGAGAAGGCGGTCGCGGAGCGGACACAGCCGGGCGCCGCGTGCCACAGCTCGACGGCCTCCTCCGACGGGGAGCCGCCGCGCACGTCCCAGGTCTCCAGCCACTCCTTGATGGAGCGGGAGTGGACGGTGTGGACGTCCTCGTTGAGCAGACCGGCGCGGTACAGCTCGCCGAGGATGGCGGGGATGCCGCCGGCGCGGTGCACGTCCTCCATGTAGTACGTGCCGCCGGGCGCCACGTTCGGCGCGACCTTGGCCAGGCACGGCACACGGCGCGAGACGGCGTCCATGTCGGTCAGGCCGTAGTCCAGCTCGGCTTCCTGGGCGGCGGCGAGCAGGTGCAGGATCGTGTTGGTCGAGCCGCCCATGGCGATGTCCAGGGCCATGGCGTTCTCGAAGGCCGCCCGGGTCGCGATCGAGCGCGGCAGGACGGAGTCGTCGTCCTCGTCGTAGTAACGACGGGTGATGTCGACGACCGTGCGGGCCGCGTTCTCGTACAGGGCCTTGCGGGCCGTGTGGGTGGCGAGGACCGAGCCGTTGCCGGGCAGCGAGAGGCCGATGGCCTCGGTCAGGCAGTTCATCGAGTTGGCGGTGAACATGCCGGAACAGGAGCCACAGGTCGGACAGGCGTTCTCCTCGATACGGAGGATGTCCTCGTCCGAGATCTTGTCGTTGACGGCGTCGGAGATCGCGTCGACCAGGTCGAGCGTACGGACCGTGCCGTCGACCAGCGTGGCCTTGCCGGACTCCATCGGACCGCCGGAGACGAAGACCGTCGGGATGTTGAGGCGCAGCGCGGCGTTCAGCATGCCGGGGGTGATCTTGTCGCAGTTGGAGATGCAGATCAGGGCGTCGGCGCAGTGCGCCTCGACCATGTACTCCACGCTGTCCGCGATCAGGTCGCGGGAGGGCAGGGAGTACAGCATTCCGCCGTGGCCCATCGCGATGCCGTCGTCGACGGCGATCGTGTTGAACTCGCGCGGGATGGCCCCGGCCGCCGTGATGGCCTCGGAGACGATCCGGCCGACCGGCTGCAGGTGGGTGTGGCCGGGGACGAACTCCGTGAAGGAGTTGGCGACCGCGATGATCGGCTTACGGCCGATGTCCGCGCCCGGTACACCGGAGGCGCGCATAAGGGCGCGTGCGCCCGCCATGTTGCGGCCGTGGGTGACTGTGCGGGACCTCAGCTCGGGCATCGTCGCTCGCTCCTCAGTAATGGGTGTGCTTGCTGTCGAGCGTACGCCGACGGACCAAGATCTGGACAGCGCGTCCGTATGCCGGACGGCATGTTCAGCTTTCGGTCAGGATGCGGGTCGGGGCGCCGGTCAGGACTCCGTGAGGTAGCGCTGGAGGGTCGGGGCCACCATCTCCACGATCTTCTCCGGGTCGGCGGTCGCGAGCGGCTCGACCTGGATGACGTACCGCAGGATCGCGATCCCGATCATGTGGGAGGCCGCCAGCTCCGCGCGGAACTTCGGGTCCGGCACGTCGAGGTCGGCCGCGATCCGCTCCAGGAGCCGGCGCAGCACGAAGCCGCGCAGCACCTTCGCCGCCGCTTCGTGGGTCAGCGCGGAGCGGATGATCGCGAGCAGCGGGGCGCGGGAGACGGGGTTCTCCCAGACGCCGATGAAGAAGCGCGCCAGCCGCTCGCCGATGGCGTCGCGCGGCCCCTCGATGATCGCCGGGACGACGGCCGTGGGCTCGAAGGAGACCTCGATGGCGGCTGCGAACACCTCGTCCTTCGTGCCGAAGTAGTGGTGCACGAGCGCCGCGTCGACATCGGCCGCCTTGGCGATGCCGCGCACGGAGGTCTTGTCGTAGCCGCGTTCGGCGAACTGCGCGCGGGCCGCGTCCAGGATGCGTTCGCGCGCACCCGGACCGCTCTCCTCCTCGGTACGCGACGGACGGCCGCGACGGCGCGGGGCCGAACCGGTCATGAGCGGGGCGCCCGGGACGACGGCCTGGCCGCCGAGGCCAGGTGCAGCCGGGTGAAGGCGAGGGCTTCCGCGAGGTCGGCCTCTCGTTCGGCGGCGGACATCGCCCGCCGGGTGTTGACCTCGATGACGACATGGCCGTCGAAGCCGGTGTGCGCGAGGCGTTCGAGGACTTCGGCGCAGGGCTGGGTGCCGCGCCCCGGGACCAGGTGCTCGTCCTTCGCCGAGCCCCTGCCGTCGGCCAGGTGGACGTGGCCGAGGCGTTCGCCCATGCGGTCGATCATGGCGAGGGCGTCCGTGCGGGCGGTGGCGGTGTGCGAGAGGTCGACCGTGAAGTGCCGGTAGTCGTCCTTGGTGACGTCCCACTCGGGGGCGTACGCGAGCATCTCGCGGTCCTTGTACCGCCAGGGGTACATGTTCTCGACGGCGAACCGGACGTCCGTCTCGTTGGCCATCCGCCAGATGCCGGTGACGAAGTCACGGGCGTACTGGCGCTGCCAGCGGAACGGCGGGTGCACGACCACCGTGGACGCGCCGAGCTTCTCGGCGGCCGCCTGGGCGCGCTGGAGCTTGACCCAGGGATCCGTGGACCAGACGCGCTGGGTGATGAGCAGACAGGGCGCGTGGACGGCGAGGATCGGGACCTGGTGATAGTCCGAGAGGCGGCGCAGTGCCTCGATGTCCTGGCTGACGGGGTCGGTCCACACCATGACCTCGACGCCGTCGTAGCCGAGGCGCGCGGCGATCTCGAAGGCCGTCGCCGTCGACTCCGGATAGACCGAGGCCGTCGACAGGGCGACCTTCGCATCCGGGATGCGCACCACAGGTTCTGCCACGAAGGACAGGGTACGGGGCGGGGCAGGCCCGGGGGAGGTGGCTCCGGTCACGTGGGGGCGCGGGGCGCGAAGCGGGCGGGCCCACGCGCGCGTGGGGGAGCGCGGGACCTCACGCGCGCGTGGGGACCCGGTCCCGGGGGCCGGGGGACGGGGGCCGGGGGCCGGGGGCCGGGGGCCGGGGGACGTCAGCTTGCGTGGGACCCGGCCCGGGTGCCCCGCGGGGAAGGCAGGCTTGCGTGGGCCCGGCCCCGCCCCCGGCTGGGCGTATGGGGACAGGGACCGGTCCCCGGCACACCGCGTACGGGACCCGGTCGCGCGCGTGGTCCCGGTCCCCCGGCACGCGCGCGTGCGTCCGTTGTGGGGCGGGCCGGGCAGCGCACCCGTAAGCGCTACTCCTCCGGCAGGTGGTCCAGGCGGCGCAGGATCACGCCCTCGCGGAGCGCCCAGGGGCAGATCTCCAGTTCGTCCACGCCGAAGAGGTCCATCGCCCCCTCGGCCACCAGCGCCCCCGCGAGCAGCTGCGGTGCGCGGCCCTCCGAGACGCCCGGGAGGCCGGCGCGCTGGTCCGCCGTCATGGCGGAGAGCTTGGGGACCCACTCCTCCAGGGAGGAGCGGGTCAGGACGCGCCGAAGGTAGAGCCCCTTCTCGGAGCCGGGCGAGCCGGCGATCCGGGCGAGCTGTTTGAAGGTCTTGGACGTGGCCACGACATGGTCGGGCCTGCCGAAGCGGCTGAATTCCCCGACCGTACGGGCGATCTGGGCGCGCGCGTGGCGGCGCAGCGCCCGTACGTCCGCCGCGTCGGGCGGGTCGCCCGGCAGCCAGCCGGACGTCAGCCGCCCCGCGCCCAGCGGCAGCGAGACCGCCGCGTCCGGCTCCTCGTCGATGCCGTACGCGATCTCCAGCGAGCCGCCCCCGATGTCGAGGAGGAGCAGCTTGCCCGCGGACCAGCCGAACCAGCGGCGGGCCGCCAGGAACGTGAGCCGGGCCTCCTCCTCGCCGGTGAGGACCTGGAGGTCGATGCCGGTCTCACGCTTCACCCGTTCCAGGACGGCGTCGGCGTTCGTCGCCTCGCGCACCGCGGAGGTCGCGAACGGCAGCACCTCCTCGCAGCCCTTGTCCTCGGCGGCCTGGATCGCTCCCTGGACGGTCGCGATGAGCCGCTCGACGCCGTCGGGCGCGATGGCACCCCCTTGGTCGAGGAGCTCCGCCAGCCGCAGCTCCGCCTTGTGGGAGTGGGCGGGCAGCGGGCGGGCGCCGGGGTGGGCGTCCACCACCAGCAGGTGCACTGTGTTCGAACCGACGTCGAGGACTCCGAGTCTCATGGACGGAACGCTACTGCTCCCACCCGCATACGCTTGTCGTGTGCCAAAGACGAAAAAGGCGAAGCCGGGCAAAGACAGCGCTGCCAAGGCTCAGAAGACCTCCAAGAAGCCGAGCGGCGCTGCAGGCCTGGGCGAACCCGACGAGAAGGGCATCGACTTCGCGCGTGCCTGGGTCGAGTTCCCCGACCCCGCCGACGACGAGCAGGTCTTCCGCTGCGACCTGACCTGGCTCACCTCGCGCTGGACGTGCATCTTCGGCAGCGGCTGCCAGGGCATCCAGGCGGGCCGCGCCGACGACGGCTGCTGCACGCTGGGCGCCCACTTCTCCGACGAGGACGACGAGAAGCGGGTCGCCTCGCACGTGGACCGGCTCACGCCCGAGCTGTGGCAGTTCCACGACGTCGGCACGGAGACGGGCTGGACGCAGGTCGACGAGGACGGCGACCGGCAGACCCGCCGCTGGCAGGGTTCCTGCATCTTCCAGAACCGCCCCGGCTTCGCGGGCGGCGCCGGCTGTTCGCTGCACATCCTCGCCCTCAAGGAGGGCAAGGAGCCGCTGGAGACCAAGCCGGACGTCTGCTGGCAGCTGCCGGTGCGGCGCACGTACGACTGGATCGAGCGGCCCGACGACACGAAGATCCTCCAGGTGTCGATCGGCGAGTACGACCGGCGCGGCTGGGGCCCGGGCGGCCACGACCTGCACTGGTGGTGCACCTCGGCGACCTCCGCGCACGGGGCCGGGGAACCGGTCTACGTGACGTACCGGCCCGAGCTGACGGAGCTGATGGGCAAGGCGGCGTACGAGGTGCTGGTGGAGCTGTGCGAGGCCCGGCTGGCCTCCCAGCTGCCGCTGGTGGCGCCGCACCCGGCGGACCCGGTGAAGCGGTAGAGAACGCAGGGAACGCGGGTGGCGAGCGGATCACCGACCCGGGCCACCCGGGCGCCCGACCCGATCGCCGAGCCGGGCGCCGTGGGACTACGACGCCGGAGGCGAGTCCGAGCCGCTCGGCGTTCCCGGGTCCGTCGACGGTGAAGGCTCGTCCGTAGGGGTCGGGTCCGTCGTCGGCGGGGGTTCCTCGGTCGTCGGCGGAGGGGTCGTCGGCTCCGTCGTGGGCGGAGGCGTCGTCGGCTCCGTGGTCGGCGGAGGGGTCGTCGGGTCCGTCGTCGGCGGAGGCTCCTCCGTCGTCGGGGGCGGCGAGGTGTCCGCCCCGCGGCCGTTGATCCGTACCACCGCGCCCGAGGGGTTGACCCCGACCCGAGCGGACCACGCGCCTGCGGGCTCGCGCGCCCGGTCAACAGCGATCCGGACCGTCACCGACTCGCCGGGGCGCAGGGTGCCGGACGCCTGGCTCACGTACAGCCAGGGCGCGTCCGTCCAGAGCGACCAGTCGACGGGCGAGCCGCCGGACGCCGTGAGGGTGAGCATCGTCGTGTCCCCGTTGCCGTGCGCCGCGACCGTGATCCGGCCGGGGCCCGACTGTCCGGGCAGGGTGGGTCCCACAGGCCCGCCGGGGCTGATCACCTCGACCGAGACGTCCGGGGAGCGGCTGCCCTGGGTGAAGCGGGGGTCGGCGGTGGTCTGGGCGTTGCCCGCGTTCTCGTAGCGGTCGTACGGGGTGCCGTCGAGGCTCGTCGGTTCGTCCGCCTCGTGCGCGGTGACCGGGGCGCCCGCGCGGTCGCCGTCCCCCATGAGGGGACCGCCTCGGTACGAGGCCCACAGGGCGAGCACGGGGGCCGCGACCACCGCGGCCACCACGGTGGTGGTCACGGCGCGGGCCCGCATCCGGTCGCGGCGCGCCGCGTGGTCCTTCGGGTCCATCGGGAAACCGGTCGGGCCGAAGCGCGGGGCACCGGCACGCGCGCGTGGGACGTGCCGCATCGCCACGTACGCGGCCGCCCTCGGCGCCTCGACCAGCGGGAGTCTGGCCGGGGTGACCGCCGCCGCGCCGGGCCACGGGCCACCCGCGCCCGCCCGCTCGGCGGCCCGGCGACAGCGCGGACAGTCGTCGACATGGCGGACGAGTTCGGCGCGCAGGGCCGCGGAGAGCAGTACCTGGTGGTCGCCGGTGAGCCGGGCGACGGTGGGGCAGTTGCCGGTCTCGACGACCGCGAGCGCGGCCCGGGTCCGCTCGACCTCGCAGGCGGCGGAGGAGAGCAGCTCCCGGGCGGCGAGGGCGTCGAGAGAGAGCACGGCGGCGACTTCGCGGTGGCCGAGACCGTGCCGGACGGCGAGCTCCAGGGCCTCGCGCTGCTCCGGGGTGGTGCCGGCCGCCTCGGGCCAGGCGAGCTGGGCCAGTTCCGCGCGCCGGCGCTCGGCGACCTCCTCGGAGACCGGGGGTGGCTCGGGCTCGGTGACGACGGGACGGCCGGTGTGCGCGCCCTGTCGCTTGCGGCGCTGTTCCCCGAGGCTGCGCAGACAGGCCCAGCGGGCCAGGGCGTAGAGCCAGGCCTTGCGCCCTTCCGCGTCGGACGGGCAGCGGCCGTGGTGGCGTTCGGCGACAGCGAGGACGTCGCCGAGGACGGCGGTCGCGGTGTCGTGGTCGCAGAGCACGGAGAGGCAGTAGGTGAACAGGCCGTCCAGTTGGGCCTCGTAGCGCGCGGGCGGGTGCTGGCCGAGGGTGCGCGGGCTTTCGGGCACCCGCCGGTGCGCCCGGTGTGCGCCGGTGGTGTGTGTGGAGGGTTCCAGCCTGCTGCTCGTCACTGGGCGACCGTAGGCGGGTCTGGGCAGGGTCTTCGTACCGGTTGAACACTTTTAATCCGTACGGGTGAAGGTATCCCTCAAAAGGGGACAGGAATGCGACATTCCCCCGCCGGGCTCCCGTCGCGGGGTCGGCGGTCTCCGGGCTCGGCACCCGCTGTCAGTGCGGCCCGCTACGGTTCGGTGCATGGCTGCCCGTACGAAATCCGCCAAGGACAGGCCGTCCTACCGCTGCACCGAGTGCGGCTGGACGACCGCCAAATGGCTCGGCCGATGCCCCGAGTGCCAGGCCTGGGGGACGGTCGAGGAGTACGGCGCGCCCGCCGTCCGCACGACCGCCGCCGGCCGGGTCTCCACCGCCGCGCTGCCCATCGGCCAGGTCGACGGCCGGCAGGCCACGGCGCGCTCGACCGGCGTCGACGAACTGGACCGGGTCCTCGGCGGGGGTCTCGTGCCCGGAGCGGTCGTGCTGCTCGCCGGTGAGCCCGGCGTCGGCAAGTCCACGCTGCTCCTGGACGTCGCCGCGAAGGCCGCGAGCGACGAGCACCGCACGCTGTACGTCACGGGCGAGGAGTCCGCGAGCCAGGTCCGGCTGCGGGCCGACCGGATCAACGCGCTGAACGACCATCTGTATCTGGCGGCCGAGACCGACCTGTCCGCCGTCCTCGGCCACCTCGACGCGGTCAAGCCCTCGCTGCTGATCATGGACTCGGTGCAGACCGTCGCCTCCCCCGAGATCGACGGCGCCCCCGGCGGCATGGCGCAGGTGCGTGAGGTCGCCGGCGCGCTGATCCGGGCCTCCAAGGAGCGGGGCATGTCCACGCTGCTCGTCGGCCACGTCACCAAGGACGGCGCGATCGCCGGCCCGCGCCTCCTCGAGCACCTGGTCGACGTCGTCCTGAGCTTCGAGGGCGACCGGCACGCGCGCCTGCGGCTGGTCCGCGGTGTGAAGAACCGGTACGGGGCGACGGACGAGGTCGGCTGCTTCGAGCTGCACGACGAGGGGATCACGGGCCTGGCCGACCCCTCCGGACTGTTCCTGACCCGCCGCGACGTCGCCGTGCCGGGCACCTGTCTGACCGTCACCCTGGAGGGCCGCCGGCCGCTGGTGGCCGAGGTCCAGGCGCTGACGGTCGACTCCCAGATCCCGTCCCCCCGCCGGACCACGTCCGGTCTGGAGACCTCCCGGGTCTCGATGATGCTGGCCGTCCTGGAGCAGCGCGGCCGGATCACCGCGCTCGGCAAGCGGGACATCTACTCGGCGACGGTGGGCGGTGTGAAGCTCTCCGAGCCCGCCGCCGACCTGGCGATCGCGCTCGCGCTCGCCTCCGCCGCCAGTGACACCCCGCTGCCGAAGAACCTGGTCGCGATCGGCGAGGTCGGGCTCGCGGGCGAGGTCCGCCGGGTCACGGGCGTGCAGCGGCGGCTGGCCGAGGCGCACCGGCTCGGGTTCACCCACGCCCTGGTCCCCACGGACCCGGGGAAGGTGCCGGCGGGCATGAAGGTGACGGAGGTCGCGAACATGGGCGACGCCCTGCGCGTGCTCCCGCGCAGCCGCCGAGCGGCCGCTCCCAAGGGCGAGGACGGGTAGCGCACGGGGCGCGGACGGGCGGTCCCCGAGGGCGGGGGCGGGGCGAGAAGGAGGTGTGATCCGGCGCGCGGCGGAGGGCCGCGGGGCGGTGTCGCTAGACTTTGCCCTGGTCTCGCCCATCCGTACGAGCCGGAGGAGTGCAGTGGCAGCCAAGGACGGGAACGAAGCGCTGATGCGCGCGGCCCTCAGCGCGGTCGCTCCCGGCACCGCACTGCGCGACGGTCTCGAGCGCGTTCTGCGTGGCAACACCGGCGGTCTGATCGTGCTCGGCATGGACAAGACGGTGGACTCGATGTGCACCGGCGGCTTCGTGCTGGACGTGGAGTTCACCGCGACACGGCTGCGCGAACTGTGCAAGCTCGACGGCGGGCTCGTCCTCGACAAGGACATCTCCAAGATCCACCGGGCCGGTGTCCAGCTGGTTCCGGACGCCTCCATCCACACCGAGGAGACCGGCACCCGCCACCGCACCGCGGACCGGGTCTCCAAGCAGTGCAACTTCCCGGTCGTCTCCGTCTCCCAGTCGATGCGGCTCATCGCGATCTACGTGAACGGTGAGCGCCGCGTCCTGGAGGAGTCGGCCGCGATCCTCTCGCGCGCCAACCAGGCGCTCGCGACCCTGGAGCGGTACAAGCTCCGTCTCGACGAGGTCGCCGGCACGCTCTCCGCCCTGGAGATCGAGGACCTGGTGACCGTTCGCGACGTCACGGCCGTCGCGCAGCGCCTGGAGATGGTCCGCAGGATCGCCACCGAGATCGCCGAGTACGTCGTCGAGCTCGGCACCGACGGCCGGCTCCTCTCGCTCCAGCTCGACGAACTGATCGCGGGCGTGGAGCCCGAGCGCGAGCTCGTCATCCGCGACTACGTGCCCGAGCCCACTGCCAAGCGCTCCCGTACGGTCGCCGAGGCGCTCACCGAGCTCAACGCGCTCACCCACGCCGAGCTCCTCGAACTGCCCATCGTGGCGCGAGCCCTGGGCTACAGCGGCTCCCCCGAGACCCTCGACTCCGCGGTCTCCCCGCGCGGCTACCGGCTTCTCGCCAAGGTCCCGCGGCTGCCCGGCGCGATCATCGAGCGGCTCGTGGAGCACTTCGGCGGGCTCCAGAAGCTTCTCGCGGCCAGCGTCGACGACCTCCAGACCGTCGACGGGGTCGGCGAGGCCCGGGCGCGCAGCGTCCGCGAGGGCCTGTCCCGGCTCGCGGAGTCCTCGATCCTGGAGCGGTACGTCTAGCCGCACCCGCAGACGTGGAGAGGGGCCGTACGGAGATTCCCGTACGGCCCCTTTCTCGTGTCTCTGTCAGTCCTTGGCCAGCGTGAACGACGCCGGAAGGACCTTCACTCCCGGCATCGCCGCCTCCACGAGGTACGTCCCCGGTCCCACCGGGCCCGCCGGGGCGGTGGCGCACTGCGGGGCGCTCCGGCCGCGGTCCCAGTCCACGGTGTGCGTGATCGTCGAGCGCGCCGGGATCCGGAGCAGCACGCCGCCGGCCTGACGGGGGCAGTCCTGGGACGACCAGATGTCGTCGTCCTTGTCGTTGCTGATCGTCAGGACCGCGTTCTTCGGCCCGAAATCGGCCTTGCAGTCGACGGCCGAGGTGTTCTTGGCTTCCAGGTGGAAGCGGGGCTTCTCGCCCGGTGCGTACGAGACCTTGGCGCTGCGGAGGGTCAACTGCAGCGCTCCGGGTGCGCAGTTCGGCAGCGGAGAATTGGCCGGAACCTGCTGCCCCGCGCCCGTACCCGCGCCGCCGTCGCCGCCCGCTCCGTCCGTGTCCCCGTTCTTGCCGCCGGCCTCGGAGCCCGCGTCCGCGCCGCCGGCGCCACCGGAACCGGCGTCACCTCCGTCGCCACCGGAGTTCTCACCCGAGTCGCCCGACTCGTCCCGTCCGCCCGGCTGTTCACTGATTGCAGGACCGGAACCGGAAGGTCCGGGAGTGATCGAGGGCGCGGGAGAAGAGCCGTTGGCGGCGTCGTTCGCCTTCTTCCCGCCGCCTCCGCCGGAGGTGACGGCCCAGAGGGCGATCAGCGCGAGAAGTGCGACCAGGCACAGCGCGACCGCCCTCCGTCGCCAGTAGATGGAGGAGGGAAGCGGCCCGACCGGATTGCGCAGTGATCCCACGGCACGAACCTTACGAGAGATCGGCGCCAACTCCCGCCCCACCCGCCGCCCCAGGCACCAAGTTTTGCCGATGATCACATCCGGAACGTCGGAATGCCCCCGCTCACCCCCACTTTCGTCGGGGGTCGTTGTGGCCCTTCGGCACGGGCGCCGGACATCGGGCGCCGGTTAGCGTCCTGATCATGGACAACCTCTCCGACCTCACCGACGACCTCTATCTCGACGTCACGGACTTCGCCCACTCCACCCCGCACTGGTTCCAACAGCTCGCCGAGGTGTGGACCGAGGCCGGGCTGCTGCTCTTCGGCGTGCTGTTCGTGGCCGGATGGTGGCGGGCCAGGTCCGGGGCGAGCGATGCGATGGCGCTCGCGCTGCTCGCCCCCCTCGCGACCGCGTTCGGCTATGTGGTGAGCGAGGCACTCAAGTCGCTGGTGGACGAGGAGCGTCCGTGCCGGGCTGTCGCGGGCGCGCCCGCCTCGCTCGTCCCGTGCCCGCCGACCGGCGACTGGTCCTTCCCCAGCAACCATGCCGCCATCGCGGGCGCGGCGGCGGTCGCGCTCGCGCTGGCGTGGCGCGGGCTCGTGTGGCTGACCGTGCCGATGGCCCTGCTCATGGCGTTCTCCCGGGTCTTCGTCGGTGTCCACTACCCGCACGACGTGACGGTCGGGCTGCTGCTCGGGGGCGCCGTCGCGTTCCTCGCCGTCAAGGCGGCGACCCGCCCGGTTCGGGCGCTGGTGGAGACGGGCCGGTCGAGCCTCACCGGCGCGGTGGTGTGGTGCGCGGGGCGCGGGCCGCGCCCGCGCGCCTCCACGCGCCCCGAGGGCGTGCGCCACGGCGCGCGCTGAACGTGCCAGGATCGGGGGTGCCATGACTTCCACCGATGTCTCCATCCCCGTGTTCGACGACGCCCCCGCCCCGGCCCCGGCCGAGCTGCACGGGCCCGTCCTCGCCTGGTTCGACCGGCACGCCCGCGACCTGCCCTGGCGCCGCCCCGAGGCGGGGGCGTGGGGCGTGATGGTCAGCGAATTCATGCTCCAGCAGACCCCGGTCGTACGGGTGCTTCCGGTGTACGAGCAGTGGCTCGCGCGCTGGCCGCGCCCCGCCGACCTCGCGGCCGACGCGCCCGGCGAGGCCGTGCGCGCCTGGGGCAGGCTCGGCTACCCGCGGCGTGCGCTGCGCCTGCACGCGACGGCCGTGGCCATAACGGAGCGGCACGGCGGCGACGTACCGAGCGAGCACGCCGCGCTGCTCGCGCTGCCCGGGATCGGGGAGTACACGGCGGCGGCGGTGGCCTCGTTCGCGTACGGGCAGCGGCATCCGGTGCTCGACACCAATGTCCGCCGGGTGTTCGCCCGGGCCGCCTCGGGCGTGCAGTACCCGCCGAACGCCACGACCGCCGCCGAGCGGCGGCTCGCGCGGGCGCTGCTGCCGGAGGACGAGGAGACGGCGGCCCGCTGGGCGGCCGCCTCGATGGAGCTGGGCGCGCTGGTCTGCACGGCGAAGAACGAGGACTGCGGGCGCTGCCCGATCGCCGCAAGCTGCGTCTGGCGGATGTCGGGGAAGCCGGCCCACGACGGGCCGGCGCGGCGCGGTCAGACGTACGCGGGCACGGACCGGCAGGTCCGCGGCCGGCTGCTCGCCGTGCTCCGGGAGGCGGTGGGCGCCGTGCCGCAGTCCGCCATGGACGCGGTCTGGGACGAGCCGGTGCAGCGGGCCCGTGCGCTGGACGGCCTGGTCGCCGACGGCCTGGTCGAGCCTCTCGAGGGCGGCTTGTACCGCCTGCCGCAGTCCTGACCGACCTGCCCGAAGCCCCGAGCCCGACCCATCGGCGCCCTGGGAGTCCCGAACCCGGCCCGCCACGGTCCGGACCGCCCCGCACGCGGTCCTGAGCCGAATCGGACCTCCTACCCATCCCCGGCCCCTGTTACACAACCGATGGGCAGCCGTGCATCCTCCGACGGCTGCCCCGGACAGCCTCGTGACAACTGCTCCGTAACTTCGTCGACGTAAGCCAAACAGGCTGGTCACGGGGATCGGAGGCGGTTCAGATGTCGCACGGAGAGGTGCTCGACTTCGAGGAGTACGTCCGCACTCGGCAGGACGCGCTGCTGCGCAGCGCCCGCCGTCTCGTCCCCGACCCGGTCGACGCGCAGGACCTCCTGCAGACGGCGCTGGTGCGGACGTACGGCCGCTGGGACGGCATCGCCGACAAGTCGCTCGCCGACGCGTATCTGCGCCGGGTCATGATCAACACGCGCACCGAGTGGTGGCGGGCCCGCAAGCTCGACGAGGTCCCCACCGAGCAGCTGCCCGACGCCTCCGTCGACGACGCCACCGAGCAGCACGCCGACCGCGCCCTGCTCATGGACATCCTCAAGGTCCTCGCGCCGAAGCAGCGCAGTGTGGTCGTCCTGCGGCACTGGGAGCAGATGAGCACGGAGGAGACCGCGGCAGCGCTCGGCATGTCGACGGGTACGGTGAAGTCCACGCTCCACCGCGCACTGGCCCGACTGCGTCAGGAACTGGAGAGCCGTGGCGTCGACGACGCCCGTGCTCTGGAGCGGTCGACCGTACGACCCGACGAACGGGGGCAGCACCGGTGCGCGGCCTAGGCGCCAGACACGACGGCGACGACGACGGGCCCTGCAGCCCCCGGCGTCGCCGGATCATCCGGGCGACGAGTACCACGGCACTGGCCGGGCTCGTCGCCATCGGGCTGTTCATGACCGCGTGTTCCACCGGCGGTACGGGCTCACGCGACGAGGGCGCCGCCCGCGCCGACGAGGCGGGATCGGCCGTACCGGCACCGTCCCCCTCGGCGTCCTCCGGGCAGATGCCCGCCAAGCGCGTCGACCCGATCGCGCTCATCAAGGCCGATCCGAAGATCGGCGAGCGTCTGAAGGCCGATCTGAAGCCGTGCGTCGCCGACGCGTACCCGGTGGACACCTCCTACGGGAATCTGACCGGCGGAACCGCGCCCGATGTCGTCGTCAACGTGATGACCTGCGGCGATGCCGTCGGTATCGGCACGTACGTGTACCGCGAGGAGAGCGGCGAGTACAAGAACGTGTTCATGGCGGAGGACGCCGCCGTCTACGCGACGATCGACCGGGGCGACCTCGTCGTGACCAAGCAGGTGTACGCCAAGGGCGACCCGGTCGCCTATCCCTCGGGCGAGGACGTGATCACGTACCGCTGGGCGGGGAGCAAGTTCAGCCAGCACGACTGGGTGCACAACGACTACAGCCGCGCGGTCGGCGACGGAGGCATCGACGGCCCCCCGACCGTCGAGCCGAGCGGCAACTGAACCAGACTGCACCGCCTCCGAGCGGAACCTGAAGGAACGGAAGGCAGGAAGGCGCACGATGGCCGAGACCCATGTGCTGTTCGTCGAGGACGACGACGTCATCCGTGAAGCCACCCAGCTCGCACTGGAGCGGGACGGCTTCACGGTGACCGCCATGCCCGACGGGCTGTCCGGGCTCGAGGCGTTCCGGGCGGACCGGCCGGACATCGCGCTGCTCGACGTGATGCTGCCGGGCATGGACGGCGTCAGTCTCTGCCGCCGGATCCGTGACGAGTCGACCGTGCCCGTGATCATGCTGTCCGCGCGCGCCGACTCCATCGACGTCGTCCTCGGCCTGGAGGCCGGGGCCGACGACTATGTGACCAAGCCCTTCGACGGTGCCGTGCTCGTGGCCCGGATCCGCGCCGTGCTGCGTCGTTTCGGGCACGCCGGCGGCCCGGCGGGCGGTGATGCGGGGCGCGCCGACGCGCCCGAGGGCGGGGTGCTGGTCTTCGGCGACCTGGAGGTCGACACCGAGGGCATGGAGGTCCGCAAGGGCGGGGCGCCGGTCGGGCTGACCCCGACGGAGATGCGTCTGCTGCTCGAGTTCTCGTCCGCGCCGGGCACGGTCCTGTCCCGGGACAAGCTCCTGGAACGGGTCTGGGACTACGGCTGGGGCGGCGACACCCGGGTGGTGGACGTCCATGTCCAGCGACTGCGCACCAAGATCGGCCAGGACCGGATCGAGACGGTCCGCGGCTTCGGCTACAAGCTCAAGGGATGAAGCGGGTCAGCGGGGATGAAGCAGGTCAGCCGGTGAAGCGGGTCGACAGATGAGGCCGCTCGCCCTCCGTACGGGGGTCCGCTGGAAGATCGCCGTCGCCATCGCGGCCGTGGGCGCGCTGATCGCGGTCACCCTCAGCCTCGTCGTCCACAACTCCGCGCGGGTCTCGATGCTCGACAACGCGCGCGAGGTGCAGATGGAGCGGCTCCTCTTCGCGCAGCGGATGTACGAGAGCTCCAAGCCGAAGGAGCCCCGCTTCGGCACCAAGATCAACGACCCGATGCTGCCGCCGCAGCTGGACCAGCTCATGCGGGACCAGCGGCGCGGTACGTACGTACAGGAGCACCGGCACGGCGGTCCGCCCGACGTCTGGGCGGCGGTGCCGCTGGCCAACGGGGACGTGCTGTCGCTGCACATCCCGTTCGCCGACCGCTCCACGGCGATCATGAAGGATCTCGACCGGGCCCTGGTCATCGGCTCGGTGTCGGTGGTGTTCGGCGGTTGCGCGCTCGGCGTGCTCATAGGCGGCCAGCTCTCGCGCCGGCTGCGGAAGGCCGCCGCGGCGGCAGGCAAGGTCGCGCAGGGCAACACGGACGTACGGGTGCGCAAGGCGATCGGTGGAATAGTCCGCGACGAGACCGACGAGCTCGCCCGCGCGGTGGACGCCCTGACCGACGCCCTGCAGGAGCGGATCGAGGCCGAGCGCCGGGTCACCGCCGACATCGCGCACGAGCTGCGGACCCCGGTGACCGGTCTGCTCACGGCGGCGGAGCTGCTGCCGCCGGGACGCCCCAGCGAGCTCGTACGGGACCGGGCGCAGGCCATGCGGACCCTGGTCGAGGACGTGCTCGAGGTCGCCCGGCTCGACAGCGCGTCGGAGCGTGCCGAGCTCCAGGAGATCGCGCTCGGGGAGTTCGTGGAGCGGCGGGTGCGGGCGCTCGACCCGGAGGCGGTCGTGCACGTCGTCCACGAGTCGTGGGTGAACACCGACCCGCGCCGGCTGGAGCGGATCCTGGGCAACCTCCTCGCGAACGCGGCGAAGCACGGCAAGCCGCCGGTCGAGGTGACGGTCGAGGGCAGGGTCGTACGGGTCCGGGACCACGGCCCCGGCTTCCCCGAGGCGCTGCTCCGCGAGGGCCCGAGCCGCTTCCGTACCGGCGCGAGCGACCGCGCGGGCCAGGGCCACGGGCTGGGGCTGACGATCGCGGCGGGGCAGGCACGGGTCCTCGGGGCCCGGCTGACGTTCCGGAACGCGGCGCCCGAGGGCACGCCGGAGGGGGCGGGCGGGTCGATCGCGGTGCTCTGGCTCCCGGACCACGCTCCGACGAACACCGGCAGCTTCCCGATGATCAAGTTCGCTGACTAGGGCGACGCCGTATGCGAGAGGGGCCCGACACACCAGGTGTGCCGGGCCCC
>NZ_JBHJTL010000103.1:0-26810 GCF_042264065.1 Streptomyces sp. NPDC056222
TCGTGGTTTTTATAAACACCCCCCGCCCCCCCCCCCCACCCCCCCAACTCCGCGGGCCGCATCCGGGGGCTCGTCGGGGGGTTGTCGCCCCCCCCGGCCTGATCGGCAAGACACCCCCTGGGGCCGCCGGCTCAAGGCGCGGCGGCGCCCTCTGCGAGCGATCAGCCCCGCCGCGCCGCCCCCGGCAGTTCCGCGCGGCGCAGGGCCCGTACGGAGAGTGCGTACACGCCGCCCAGCACGCAGACCGCGGCGCTGGCGGTGTACACCGGGACGAGTCCCCACAGGCCCACCGCCGCACCGGTGAGGGGGTAGCTGAGTGGGGCGATGCCCAGGCTGAAGAGGCTGGACACGGCCGTCACCCGGCCGAGGTACGCGGGCTCGCACTCCGTCTGGGCGAGCGCGCCGCACAGGGCGCCGCTGAGGCCGGCGAGCAGGCCGACGGAGACGGACACGGCCACGGCGACGGGCAGCTGCGGTACGTACGCGAGGGCGGCGATCGAGCAGGCGCCGAGGGTGACAGTCCAGGCCATCACGGCCCCGGCGCGCGGTATCCGGCCCCGTACGGTCAGCAGCAGGGAGGCGGCGGCCGCTCCGGTGCCGAATCCGGCGAGGACCCAGCCGATGCCGGCGGCGCCCCAGCCGCGCTGGTCGGCGAGGAGCGCGAGGCCGACGTTGAGGGGGCCGACGAAGCCGAGGTCGCTGAGCGCGATGACGATCATCAGCGGGCCGAGGACCCGGTGGCGGCGGATGTAGCGCAGTCCGTCGGCGAGGTCGCGCAGCGCGGTGCCGTCGCGGGAGGGCTCGTCGCCGGGCAGCGGGGCGATCCGGAGCTTCAGGAGCAGCGGCAGGGAGAACGCGAAGAGGAGTCCGGCCGCTCCGAACGCGGCTGCCGATCCGCCGAGGGCGACGGCGAGGCCGCCGAGCGGGGCGCCGAGGACGAGTCCTGCGCGGTAGGCGAGGCCGCGCATCCCCTGGACACGGGCGAGCTGGTCGCGCGGGGCGATCCGCGGGGGCAGGGCGCCGACGGCGGGCAGGAAGAGGGCGTCGACGGTGCCGAAGACGAGGGCGACGGCGGCGAGCACCCAGAGGGCCGGGCTGGTCAGGAGGAGGAGCGCGGCCACGCCGAGGACGACGAGCATGCGGACCGTGTCGGAGAGGACGACGACCCGGCGGGGTCCGAAGCGGTCGGCGATCACTCCGCCGCCGAGCATGAGCAGGGCGCGCGGTACGGCGCTGACGGCCATGACGAGCCCGGCTTCGGCGGGGGTGCCACCGCGGACGGCGGACCAGGAGAGGGCGAGGTGGTAGACGCTGTCGCCGAGGGTGGAGGCGGTGTAGGCGCCGAGCCAGCGCAGGACGTTGGTGTCGCGGTGGGCGGGGCGGGCGGTGGGAAGGGTCGTGGTGGCCGTCATGAGTGGTAGGGGAAGCCGTGCAGGTGGACGGCGACGTTCTCGCGGCCTTCGGTGTCGCCGGCCTGCTCGGCGGCTCGGGCCCGGGTGTCGTACTTCTGCAGTACCGCGTCGAGCTCCTCGCCGAGCGCGGCGAGTTCGGCGGCGGTCAGACGCGGCAGCCACTCGGAGCTGATCGAGGCGGAGCGCCACTCGTCGGACCAGGTCAGCCGCTCGTCGAGGAAGCGGCGGTGGAGCTCGGCCCGCTGTTCGTAGATGGTGCGGCCGAGGGCGTCGCTCGCGGCGGCCAGCTCGGGGGTGCCCCGGACGTCCTCGTCGCGGATGCTGACGCCGTACGAGCTGGGCTGCCACCAGCGTTCACGGCCGTCGGCGGAGTGCCCCTCGGCCTCCTCGATGAGGCCGTGCTCGGCCAGTTTGCGCAGGTGGTAGCTGACGAGGGAGACCGCCTCGTCGACCTGGTCGGCGAGTTGGGATGCGGTGGCGGTACGGGCCACGAAGAGGGCGCGGTAGAGGCGCATCCGCAAGGGGTGCGAGATGGCTTTGAGGGTGCCGAGGTCGGTGATCCGACGGTTCTCCTGCGAGGTCATGTCCACGACCGTAGATACGAAACAAATCTTGCGCAACAAGATTTGCACAAATAATCCTGCCTATACGGCCAAGAGAAAGGCCCCCTTCCGGGGGCCTTCCTGGAGTCTGGCTCAGCGGACCGGGTGGCCCGCCTCCCTCAGCGCGTCCTTGACCTGCGAGATCCGCAGGTCGCCGAAGTGGAAGACCGAGGCCGCGAGCACCGCGTCGGCGCCCGCCTCGATCGCCGGCGGGAAGTCGGAGAGCCTGCCCGCTCCCCCGCTCGCGATCACCGGCACGGTCACGTGCTTGCGCACGGCCGCGATCATCTCGGTGTCGTAGCCGTCCTTCGTGCCGTCCGCGTCCATCGAGTTGAGCAGGATCTCGCCCGCGCCCAGCTCGGCGGCCCGGTGCGCCCACTCGACGGCGTCGATGCCGGTGCCCTTGCGGCCGCCGTGCGTCGTCACCTCGAAGGAGCCGGAGGCCGTACGCCGGGCGTCGACCGAGAGCACCAGCACCTGACGGCCGAAGCGCTCCGCGATCTCACGGATCAGTTCGGGCCGGGCGATGGCGGCCGTGTTCACGCCCACCTTGTCGGCCCCGGCACGCAGCAGCTTGTCGACGTCCTCCGCCGCGCGTACGCCGCCGCCCACCGTCAGCGGGATGAAGACCTGCTCGGCGGTGCGGCGCACCACGTCGTAGGTCGTCTCCCGGTTGCCGGAGGAGGCGGTGATGTCGAGGAAGGTCAGCTCGTCGGCGCCCTCGGCGTCGTACAGCTTCGCCATCTCGACGGGGTCGCCGGCGTCGCGCAGGTTCTGGAAGTTGACGCCCTTGACGACCCGGCCGTTGTCCACGTCCAGGCAGGGGATCACCCGTACGGCGAGGCTCATTCCGCACCACTCCTGTACGCCTCGACCTCGACCTCGACGACCAGGCTCGGGTCGACGAAGCCGGAGACGATGATCATCGAAGCCGCCGGGCGGACGGCGTCGAACAGCTCCTTGTGGGCGCGGCCGACCTCGTCCACGTCCCGCGCATGGGTGATGTACATCCGGGTCCGTACGACGTCCTCCGGGCCCAGGTCGAGCTTCTTGAGCGCGTCGAAGGCCACGTTGAAGGAGTTGATCGCCTGCTCGTACGGGCCGCCGCCGGCGATCTGGCCGCCGATCACCGACGTGCAGCCGGAGACGAGGACCAGACCGTTCGGCAGCTCCACCGCGCGGGAGTAGCCGAACTGCTCCTCCCAGGGAGCGCCGGTCACCACCTTGCGGACGGCGTCGGTCATACGGAAGCCACCGCCTCCAGGGCCTCTTCCAGGGTGAACGCCTCGGCGTACAGCGCCTTGCCGACGATCGCGCCCTCGACACCCAGCGGCACGAGGCCGGACAGGGCGCGCAGGTCGTCCAGGGACGACACGCCGCCGGAGGCGACGACGGGCTTGTCGGTCGCGGCGCAGACGTTCTTCAGGAGCTCCAGGTTCGGGCCCTGGAGCGTGCCGTCCTTGGCGATGTCGGTGACGACGTAGCGCGAGCAGCCCTCGGAGTCGAGGCGCGCGAGCGTCTCGTAGAGGTCGCCGCCGTCGCGGGTCCAGCCGCGGCCGCGCAGGGTGGTGCCGCGGACGTCGAGGCCGACCGCGATCTTGTCGCCGTGCTCCGCGATGACCTTGGCGACCCACTCGGGGGTCTCCAGGGCGGCGGTGCCCAGGTTGACGCGGGTGCAGCCGGTGGCGAGGGCGGCGGCGAGCGAGGCGTCGTCGCGGATGCCGCCGGAGAGCTCGACCTTGATGTCCATGGCCTTGGCGACCTCGGCGATCAGCTCACGGTTGTCGCCGGTGCCGAAGGCGGCGTCGAGGTCGACCAGGTGCAGCCACTCGGCGCCGGAGCGCTGCCAGGCGAGGGCCGCCTCGAGCGGGGAGCCGTAGGAGGTCTCCGTACCGGACTCGCCGTGCACAAGGCGGACGGCCTGGCCGTCGCGGACGTCGACGGCGGGGAGGAGTTCAAGCTTCTGAGCCATGATCAGAGGGTCTCGATCCAGTTGGTGAGCAGCTGTGCTCCGGCGTCGCCGGACTTCTCGGGGTGGAACTGGGTCGCCCACAGGGCACCGTTCTCGACGGCCGCGACGAACGGCTCGCCGTGGGTGGCCCAGGTGACCTTGGGGGCACGCATGTTGGGGTTGCCGACCTCCAGGCTCCACTCGCGCACCGCGTAGGAGTGCACGAAGTAGAACCGCGCGTCGGCGTCGAGGCCCGCGAACAGCTCACTGTCCTCGGGCGCGTCGACGGTGTTCCAGCCCATGTGGGGCACGACCGGGGCCTTCAGCGGCTCGACCGTACCGGGCCATTCGTCGAGACCCTCGGTCTCCACGCCGTGCTCGATGCCACGGGCGAAGAGGATCTGCATCCCGACGCAGATACCCATGACGGGGCGGCCGCCGGAGAGCCGGCGGTCGATGATCCACTCGCCGCGGGCCTCCTTGAGGCCCTTCATGCAGGCGGAGAAGGCACCGACGCCGGGGACGAGGAGCCCGTCGGCGTTCATGGCCCTGTCGTAGTCGCGGGTGATCTCGACCTCGGCGCCGACATGGGCGAGGGCCCGCTCGGCGGAACGGACGTTGCCGAAGCCGTAGTCGAAGACGACGACCTTCTTGGGAGTACGCGCAGTGCTCATGCCGGTCATTCCCAGATTCCCTGAATCCGAAGGACGCCCGCGACCAGGCACATCACGGAGGCGATGGCGAGGACGACGATCACGCCCTTGGGCAGCTGCTGCTTGGAGAAGGAGTACACACCGCCGGCGAGGAAGAGCCCGACGACGATGAGGATGGTGGAGAGGCCGGTCATGGGGTTAGAGCGCGCCCTTCGTGGAAGGCAGGATGCCGGCCGCGCGCGGGTCGCGCTCGGAGGCGTAGCGCAGGGCTCGGGCCAGCGCCTTGAACTGGCACTCCACGATGTGGTGGGCGTTGCGCCCGTACGGCACGTGGATGTGCAGCGCGATCTGCGCCTGTGCGACGAAGGACTCGAAGATGTGGCGGGTCATCGTCGTGTCGTAGGAGCCGATCATCGGCGCCATGTTCTCGGGCTCGGTGTGCACCAGGTAGGGGCGGCCGGAGAGGTCGACGGTCACCTGGGCGAGCGACTCGTCCAGCGGGACGGTGCAGTTGCCGAAGCGGTAGATGCCGACCTTGTCGCCGAGCGCCTGCTTGAAGGCGGCGCCGAGGGCGAGGGCGGTGTCCTCGATGGTGTGGTGCGAGTCGATGTGCAGGTCGCCGTCGGTCTTGACGGTGAGGTCGAACAGACCGTGGCGGCCGAGCTGGTCGAGCATGTGGTCGTAGAAACCGACGCCGGTGGCGACATCGACCTTTCCGGTGCCGTCGAGGTCTATCTCGACGACGACGGAGGTCTCCTTGGTGGTGCGCTCGACTCTTCCAACGCGGCTCATGAGCTCTGCTCCTTCTTCAGTGCGCGAACCGCATCGAGGAACGCGTCATTCTCTTCGGGGGTGCCGGCGGTGACCCGCAGCCGGCCCGGTACGCCGTTGTCCCGGACCAGGACGCCCCGGTCGAGGATCTTCTGCCAGGCCACGTGGGAGCCTTCGGCTCCGTCGAAGCGGCCGAACTGGACGAAGTTGGCGTCGGACTCGGTGACCTCGTAGCCGATCGCGCGCAGCTCGGTGACCAGGCGGTCCCGCTCGGTCTTGAGCTGCTCGACGTACCCGAGGAGCGTATCGGTGTGCTCCAGGGCGGCGAGGGCGGTGGCCTGGGTGACGGCGGAGAGGTGGTACGGCAGCCGTACGAGCTGCACGGCGTCGACCACGGCCGGGTGCGCGGCGAGGTAGCCCAGGCGCAGACCGGCCGCGCCGAAGGCCTTGGACATGGTGCGGGAGACGACCAGGTTCGGCCGGCCCTCGATCAGCGGCAGGAGGGAGTCCCGGTGGCTGAACTCGACGTATGCCTCGTCGACGACGACGAGGGACGGCTTGGCGGCCTGGGCGGCCTCGTACAGCGCGAGGACGGTCTCGGCCTCCACCGCGGTGCCCGTGGGGTTGTTGGGCGAGGTGATGAAGACGACGTCCGGGCGGTTCTCGGCGATGGCCTTCTCGGCCGCCTCGACGTCGATCGTGAAGTCCTCGTCGCGCGGGCCGGAGATCCAGCCGGTGCCGGTGCCGCGCGCGATCAGCGCGTGCATCGAGTACGAGGGCTCGAAGCCGATGGCCGTACGTCCCGGGCCGCCGAAGGTCTGCAGCAGCTGCTGGAGGACCTCGTTGGAGCCGTTGGCGGCCCAGACGTTCTCGAGGGCGACCGGGTGCTTTCCGGTACGGGTGAGGTAGCGGGCGAGCTCGGTACGGAGCTCGATCGCGTCCCGGTCCGGGTAGCGGTTGAGGCCGCGGGCGGCCTCGGCGACCCGCTCCGCGATCCGGGCCACCAGGGGCTCCGGCAGCGGGTACGGGTTCTCGTTGGTGTTCAGCTGGACGGGCACGTCGAGCTGGGGCGCGCCGTAGGGCGTCTTGCCCTTCAGCTCGTCGCGGATCGGAAGGTCGTCGATCCGGATGGTGTCGTTCGAGGTCACTTGCTTTCAGGCACCTTCCAACCGAACCGGGCCTTGAGCGCGGCACCGTGCGCGGGCAGGTCCTCGGCCTCGGCGAGGGTGACCACGTGGTGGGTGACCTCGGCGAGGGCGTCCCGGGTGTAGTCCACGATGTGGACGCCGCGCAGGAAGGACTGCACGGACAGGCCCGAGGAGTGGCAGGCGCACCCGCCGGTGGGCAGCACGTGGTTGGAGCCGGCGCAGTAGTCGCCCAGGGAGACGGGCGCCCAGGGGCCGACGAAGATCGCGCCCGCGTTGCGGACACGGTCGGCGCGGGCGGCGGCGTCGGCGGTCTGGATCTCCAGGTGCTCGGCGCCGTACGCGTCGACGACCTTGAGGCCGTCCTCCAGGTCGCTGACGAGGACGATCGCGGACTGCCTGCCGGCCAGGGCCGGGACGATCCGGTCGTCGATGTGCTTGCTGGCGGCGACCTGGGTCTTCAGCTCGGCCTCGGTGGCCTCGGCCAGCTCCTCGGAGTCGGTGACGAGGACGGCGGCGGCCATCGGGTCGTGCTCGGCCTGGCTGATCAGGTCGGCGGCGACGTGCACCGGGTCGGCGGTGGAGTCCGCGAGAATCGCGATCTCCGTCGGACCGGCCTCGGCGTCGATGCCGATGCGGCCCTTGAGGAGGCGCTTGGCGGCGGCGACGTAGATGTTGCCGGGGCCGGTGACCAGGTTGACGGGGGCGCAGCCGGGCGTGTCGCCGGTGCCCTCGGTGCCGTACGCGAACATGGCGATGGCCTGGGCCCCGCCGGCGGCGTACACCTCGTCGACGCCGAGCAGCGCGCAGGCGGCGAGGATCGTCGGGTGGGACAGGCCGCCGAACTCCTTCTGGGGCGGCGACGCGATCGCGACGCCCTCGACGCCGGCCTCCTGGGCGGGGACGACGTTCATCACGACGGACGAGGGGTAGACGGAGCGGCCGCCGGGGACGTAGAGCCCCACGCGCTCGACCGGGATCCACTTCTCGGTGACCGTGCCGCCGGGCACGACCTGGGTGGTGTGGGTGGTGCGGCGCTGCTCGCGGTGGACGATCCTGGCCCGGCGGATGGACTCCTCCAGGGCGGCCCGGACGGCCGGGTCCAGCTCGTCGAGGGCGCGGGCGATCGTCTCGGCGGGGACGCGCAGGTCGGCGACGCGGACGCCGTCGAACTTCTCGCCGTAGTCGATCACCGCCGCTGCGCCATGATGCCGTACGTCCTCGCAGATGGGCCGCACCTTCTCCAGGGCGGCTTCCACGTCGAACTCGGCACGGGGCAGCAGGTCGCGCAGTGCGCCACCCTCGGGGAGGGCGTCGCCGCGCAGGTCGATACGAGAGATCACGGGTCAATTCTCGCAGACGCCCCACAAGCGCCGGACGTCCGTATCACTGGCTGATACGAGCCACATTGGCGTCTTGTCGCCACAGCTGACCGTTAGCGTTCAGTCCGTCACTCAGCGGGAAGAACGGCTGTACGAATCCAGGGAAGCGGGTTCGTGGAAAGCGAGGGGGCGGCAGTGACCGAGCCGCACGAAGACGGAATGCCGGACGGCCTCACGGGCCCGGAGCGGGTCATGTGGCGGGCCTTCCGGATCGGCAGGACCTGTGATCTGAGCGAGGGGGAGGCGGCCCGGGACGATCCCTTCGGCCCGCATGCGTGGGGGGACACGCGCAGTGTGCGTGCCGACGTGGTGGCTCTGCTGCTGCTCGACGGGCCGCCGCCGAGGTCCGGGCGGGTGGCGGCGCTCAAGCTGCGCGGGGTGCGGATCACGGGCGTGCTCAATCTCGCCGGCGGTGAGATACGCCCGTACGTGGAGCTGAACCGCTGCAGGTTCGAGCAGGAGATCGTGCTGCCGGAGGCCCACTTCGGGACGGTGCGGATGGTGGAGTGCGCGATACCCCGCCTGGAGGCGGCGCGGCTGCACACCCAGGGCGATCTGCATCTGCCGCGCTGCCGGGTGGAGCGCGGCATCCGGCTCACCGACGCGCAGATCGGCACGGATCTGCTGATCAACCAGATCCGGGTGTGGCCGGACCGGCGCGGCCGGGCGATCACGGCGGACGGCCTGGTGGTGGCGCAGGACCTCCAGGCCGAGCTGATCGAGACGTACGGCGAGCTGAGCCTGCGCGGGGCGAAGGTGGGCGTGTCGCTGAGCCTGCGCGGCAGCGTGCTGCGCGGCGCGCAGCAGCGCCGCGCGCTGAACGCGCCGCAGCTGACGGTGGAGCGCTCGCTGTATCTGAACGCGGCGTGGGTGTACGAGGGTTCGGGGAACGCCACGGCCACTCCCCCGTACGGCATCGGGTACACGCCGGTGCAGGGGGCTCGACGCAAGCCGGTCGAGTGCCATGGCGGGGTGCGGCTGGACGACGGCCGGTTCGGCGACGCGGTGGACCTGCACTACGCGCGGTTCGTCCTGGACGGGGCGCGGCGGGAGCAGGTGTCGCTGCGCCGGATCGTCACCCCGGAGCTGCGGTTCAACGGGGAGCCGCCGGAGGAGGGGCGGGTGGTGCTCAACGGCGCGAAGGTCGTGACGCTGATCGACCTCTCCACCAGCTGGCCGGGTCCCGGCGGTCTGTCGATGAACGGCTTCGTCTACGAGAACCTGGTGCCGTACGGGCACTTCCCGCTGGCCCGGCGGCTCGAGTGGGTGGCGGCGGCGACGCCGGAGTACGCCCCTGAGCCGTACGAACGCCTGGCGACGGTGCTGCGCAACAGCGGAGAGGACGCGGACGCCCGGGAGGTGCTGCTCGCCAAGCAGCGGCGGCGCCGGGAGACGCTGCCGGTGGCCGGGAAGCTCTGGGGCTACCTCCAGGACTGGACGGTGGCGTACGGCTATCGGCCGGGACGGGCCGCGCTGTGGATGGCGGTGCTGTGGGCCGCGGGGGCGCTCGCCTTCTCCCGGTACGACCCGCAACCGCTGAAGCCGGAGGAGTCGCCGAACTGGAGCGCCACGCTGTACGCGCTGGACCTGCTGCTGCCGGTGATCAACCTGGGTCAGGACGGCTATTGGCGCCTGGAGGGCTTCTGGCAGTGGGCCGCGACGGTGCTCATCCTGCTGGGCTGGGTGCTGGCGACGACGGTGGCGGCGGGGGCCTCGCGGTTGCTGCGACGGGGGTGACGACTGTGACGTGAGGGGCGGATTCTGCCGCCCCTCACCCCTTTCTTTACCCTGTCTTGACCTCGTGCAGGACAACTTTCCCGCCGCTACCAAAGCTTCACAGGTCCCCACTGGCGCAGCCCTCACCTGCGGTTTTCAATGGTCCGCACCATGTCATTGCTCCGCGCCCTGATCGGCACCGCCCGCATGGTCCGGCACAGCCCGCGGCTCACCGCCGCGCTGGCGCCGGACGACGACGTGCTGCTCGACGCGCCGGACGACCGGCTCGCCCCGGCGCTGGTGGCGGCCGCCCTCGCCGACCCCGAGCCCGCCGCGAAACTGCTCGCGACGACCCGGGACGCCGCCGAGTGGGAGAAGCGGGACCGGTACGTGGCACGGCTCGCCACCTTCGCGTACAGCCGTGACGAGTGGCTGGTCCACTGGCTGGCCGTCTCGCCGCGCGACCCGGACGCGCTGCTCGTCAAGGCGGAGCTCGCGGTGCGCAGGGCCTGGGGCTCGCCGGCCCGCTCCGAGCGGCTGCGCGAGCTCGGGCCGCTGATCGACGCGGCCGCCGAGGCCTCGCCCGGCGACCCGGTGCCGTGGCGGCTCGCCCTGGACCACGCACGGGGCACGCACGCGGGCAACGCGGTGTTCGAGTCGCTCTGGGAGCAGGCCGTTCGCCGCTCCCCGCACCACTACGGCTGCCACATCGCCGCACTTCGGTATCTGTCGGCCCAGTGGTACGGCTCGCACCGCGAGTGCTTCGACTTCGCCGAGCAGGCCGCGGAGGACGCGCCGCCCGGCTCGCTGGCCCTGGCGCTGCCGGTGAACGCCGCCTTCGCCCAGCTGCTGGCCGGTGCGGGCCCCGTCCAGGAGGACCGCATCGACGCGGCTGCGGACCGGGGCATCGCGCTGTCGGCGGAGTACGCGGCAGGTGATCCCTGGCTCTCAGAGGTCCGGAATCTGCTGGTGTACGTGCTGCTCAGGCGGGGACGCCAGGCGGAGGCGCTGGAGGAGTTCCGCCGGATCGGCCGGTACGCCACGTCGTTTCCGTGGGCGCTCGTCGGGGACGATCCGCTGGGCAGTTTTCTGGAGGCGCGGGACGCGGTGCGGCTCGCGGTGGCCCGCACGATCCCGCTGCGCGGTGCCGGACATGGACGGGCCGGACGAGGCGCGCCCGACGGCCATTACGCTTGACCGCTGTGACCACCGCCAGCCTGCCACTCTTCCCGCTCAACGCGGTGCTGTTCCCGGGCCTTGTGCTGCCCCTGAACGTGTTCGAGGAGCGCTATCGCGCCATGATGCGCGAGCTGCTCAAGACCGATGACTCGGAGCCCCGTCGCTTCGCCGTGGTCGCGATCCGCGACGGCCGCGAGGTCGCGCCGACGGAGCCGGGGATGCCGGACCCGACGGCGCAGCGGGAGAAGGGGCCCGCCGCGGGCTTCGGCCCGGACCCCATCCAGGCCTTCCACCGGGTCGGCTGCATCGCCGACGCGGCGACGATCCGGGAGCGCTCGGACGGCAGCTTCGAGGTGATGGCCACGGGCACGACCCGGGTGAAGCTGTTGTCGGTGGACGCGAGCGGTCCGTTCCTGGTGGCCGAGATCGAGGAGATCCCGGAGGAGCAGGGCGACGAGGCGGGCACGCTGGCCGAGGGGGTGCTGCGGGCGTTCCGCACGTACCAGAAGCGGCTGGCGGGGGCGCGGGAGCGGTCCCTGACGACGAGTGATCTGCCGGACGATCCGTCGGTGGTGTCGTACCTGGTCGCGGCGGCGGCGGTGCTCGACACGCCGGCGAAGCAGCGGTTGCTGCAGGCGCCGGACACGGCGACGCGGCTGCGGGAGGAGCTGACGCTGCTGCGTACGGAGACGGCGATGCTGCGGCATCTGCCGTCGCTGCCGGCGGTGGACCTGACGCGGGCCCCGACGAGCCCGAACTGACGAGGGATTCGACGTGGCGAAGAAGCAGAAGAAGCAGGCGGGCGGCACCCCGGCGACGGTGGCCCTGACGGCGTCCGGGACTCCGTTCACACTCCACTCCTACGACCACGACCCGGCGTCCGCGTCCTACGGAGAGGAAGCGGCGGAGGCGCTCGGCGTCTCCCCGGACCGGGTCTTCAAGACGCTGGTCGCGGACGTCGACGGCGAACTGACGGTGGCGGTCGTCCCGGTCGCGGGCCAGCTGGACCTGAAGGCCCTGGCCTCGGCGGTCGGCGGCAAACGCGCGACGATGGCGGACCCGGCGGCGGCCGAACGCACGACGGGCTACGTCCGCGGCGGCATCTCCCCCCTGGGCCAGCGCAAACGCCTCCGCACGGTCCTGGACACCTCGGCCACGACCCACGAAACGATCTGCATCTCGGCGGGCCGCCGGGGCCTGGAAGTAGAACTGACCCCGACGTCCCTGGCGACCCTGACCTCCGCGGTCCTGGCCCCCATCGGCCGCGGCTAGCGTCGGGGCCGGGGCACCCCTGGCCTCGCGGCGCGAAGCTGCCGTGCAGGACCCGGGAGAGGAGCCCGCGGGTCCCAGCGCGATTGCGGCGCGAAGCTGCCGCACTGACGGACCCGGAAGGGCCCGTCAGTGCGGCCCAGCACGCGAGAGCGGCGCGCGGCTGCCGCGCCGACGGACCCGGAAGGGCCTGGCGTACGGCCCAGCACGCGCTAGCGGCGCAAAAGCAGCCGCCCCGGGCAGCACGGGGGCCGGCGTACGGCGGAGCACCCGATCGCGGCGCGCGGGTGCCGCGCCGACAGGTCGGGAAGGACCCGGCATACGGCCCAGCACCCGCTCGGCGGCGCGAAGCTGCCGCTCCCGGGCAGCGGGACCCGACAACTCCCGTAGCCGAACCTCCGGTGCCCCGCGGCGCGAAGCTCCCACCCGGGGCCCGTCTCGTCGGAGTTCCGGGGTCAGGTCCCCCGACGGAGTCCGGGGCGGAGGGTGGAGCGGGGGGAACCCCGCCCCGCCCGAGAGTCGTCAGGTCTGCGGGGCCTTGCCCGGCGCGTCCGTCTGCGGCCATTCCGGCTCCGGGTCCCTCGGGCCGAAGAGAGCCGTCAGGGCCAAGTGGACGATCATCGCCGCGATCGGCCACGCCAGCATCGCCCCGGCCCACATCTCCAGCTTCAGCGGCGCATCGAACACGACGTTCGGCCCCACCTCCTTCGCACGGGTCACCACGTCGTGCGTCGGTCCCAGCAGCGTGCCCACGCCCCAGCCCAGGAGCGATCCCAGCACGCCGCCCACCGCGAGACCCACCACCAGGGCCACGCCCCCGTGCCGGTGGAAGAGGAAGACCAGTGCCGCGGCCACCGCCCCGAAGGCGAGCGCGAGCAGCACGAACGTTCCGTCCGCCCCGATCGCCGCCTCCCCCTCGCTGTGCCGCAGGAAGACCGCCTTGCCGTCGGAGATGAGCGAGACCCGCGGCGCGAGCCAGAACCACAGCAGCCCCAGCGCCGCCCCGGCGACGGCGGAGACCACGGCGACCACGGCCGCCTGCCGCAGCTCCGTCACCGTGTTCGGCACGCCGTCGTCGCCCGGCATCGGAGGATAGGGCGCGGGCCACCCGTCCGGCGGCACGGAGTCGTTCGGAGGCTGGTGAGGCGGTGTCAGAGGTGCGGTCACCCCGCCATCGTGCCAGGTACGGATACGACCCGCCTCAGCGGACCGCCGCCCGCCGATACGCCCACGTCGCCGCGGCCAGCGACACGACCCCCACAGCCCCGCACACCGCGAGGTCGAGCCCCACCGCCGCCCAGTCCGGGTGCGGATCGAAGGTGCGGGCCAGCGCCTCCACCCCGTACGTCGACGGCAGCAGGTCCCGCGCCCAGTCGATCGGCTCCGGCAGCCGCTCCGCCGGCAGGACCCCGAGCAGCAACGCCGCCGACATGCCGAGCTGCCCGAGCAGCGTCGCGAGTTCCTGCCGCGGTGCGAGCAGCCCGAGCGCCGCGCCGAGCCCGGCGAGCGCGGCCCCGGCCAGCGGCACGACCGCCGCGAGGATCCACAGGTGCCCGAGCGGCAGCCCGAAGAGCAGCGACCCGATGACCGCCGTCACGACGGTCCCCGGCACGGTGAAGGACGCGTACGCCCCGGCCGCCCCCAGCACCACCGCTGCCGGCGGCACCGGCAGCGTCGCGTAGTGGTCGAGCCCCCCGGTGGCCCGCAGCTGCCCGAAGTACTGGGCGAGCAGATTGAGCGCCACGAAGGCGACGACGAGGACCGACGAGCCCGCCACGACCGCCCGCGCCTCCGCCCCGCCGTCGACGACGCCCCGCATCAGGACCATGATCCCGACGGACTGGAACGTCGCCACGAACAGCAGGGGGATACGCGAGACCCGGGCGCGCGAGAGCTGCGCGCGGTAGACGGCGGCGAGGGCCGGCAGCAGCCGGGCGCGCGGCGCCAGCGGCGCGGCGGTACCGGCGGCCGGTGCGTCGGGAGCCCAGGCCGGGGCGGCCTCGGCGGGCACGATGCTCACTCCGTACAGCTCCTCATGCCTTCACCAGTCCCGTGGCTCCTTGAATCTCGCCGCCCAGCGCCAGATACACGTCCTCCAGGCTCGGCGTGGCCAGCGTGAAGTCGTCCAGGGCGGCGAACGCCGCCCCGCCCGTCACCGCCGCGACCGTCGCCCGCGCCTCGTCCGGGGCCAGCCGGAGGGTCCAGCGCCGTCCCGACTCCTGCGCGACCTCGCGCAGGGCGGCGACCTCGGGGACCTCCAGCGGGGCACGCTCGCGCCAGACCAGATCGACCCGGACCTCTCCCGCGACGCGTTCCTTCAGCCCGCCCGGGGTGTCGCAGGCGATGACCCGGCCCCGCTCCAGAACGGCGACCCGGTCCAGTACGGTCTCGGCCTCGATCACGTTGTGGGTGACGAGCAGCACGGTCGTGCCGTGCTCGGCGCGCCGTCGGTCGACGGCGGACCAGACGGCCCGCCGGGCGATCGGGTCCATTCCGGTGGTGGGTTCGTCGAGGACCAGGACCGGCCGTTCGCCGACCAGGGCGGCGGCGACGCAGGCGAGCCGTCGCTGTCCGCCCGAGAGCTTCTTCAGGGGCCGACCGGCGAGCCCGGTCAGACCCAGCTCCTCCAGGACGGCGTCCTTCGCGGCCCGCGCGTCCCGTGCGGTCAGCCCGCGCAGCCGCCCGGTGGTCTCGGCGGCCAGCGCGACCGTCAGTTCGTCGAGCGCGGTGGACTCCTGGCCGAGGTAGGCGAGCAGGCGCGCGGCACGTTCCGGGTGGCGTACGAGATCGTGGCCGAGCAGCTCGACCGTGCCGGAGTCGGGGCGCATCAGCCCGGTCAGCTGGCGTACGAGAGTGGACTTGCCGGCTCCGTTGGGGCCGAGCAGGCCGAAGATCTCGCCGCCGCGCACATCGAGGCTGATCCCGTCGGTGGCGCGGATCTCAGGGGTCGCGGGCGTCCCCCGCCGGGCGCGCGCGGCGGGGTACGTCTTGACCAGATCCCGCACCACGCACACCGTACTCACGGAGGAAGAGCCTACGGGGTCCTTCGGCCTACTCCCCCGCGGGGGCGCGTTCCGCGGCGGCCCGGACGTCGATCTCGCGCCAGAAGCCGGCCCGGATCGCGTACCGGTCGTGCTCGTCGATCTGGTCGTCCTTGTGGGCGAGCAGGCCGAACCTGGCCGCGTACCTGAGCAGTTCGCCGTCGATGCGGTGCGGGATGCGCGGGTACATCACGGACAGCTTCTGGACGTGGCTCTGCTCGGGGAGCCGCTCCATCCAACGACGGGCGAAGACCTGTCCGACCTCGAAGGGGTCGCCGCCGACGGTGGTGATGTCCTCCTCGCGGTCGGCCCAGCGCTGCTCGGCGCTGGTGAGCTGGGCGAGCGTGGGAAGGGAGGCCGTCTCGGGGGGCTCGCCGAGTGCGCTGCCGGGGCGTTCGATCCAGCCCTTGTCGGACGACCAGCGCAGGGTGGCGTTGGTGGCCGGCGGGTGGGCCGGGGCGCCGGGGCCGCGCAGTCCCGCGAGGTCCTTGGGGGTGGGGACGACCTTGCCGGTGGCCGGTGCGGGCACATCGGTCGCCGCACCGTCCTCGGCGGGCGCGGGCGCCTCGGGGGCCGCCGCACCGTTGTGTACGGAGGCGGGCGCCGCGGCCGCGGCCTCGGCGGCCCGTTCGGCCGAGGCGGCGAGCGCCGATTCCGGCAGCGGGGCGGAGAGGATCGCGGCGATCTCGGGGCGCGGGGCCGGCGGGGGCGCGCAGATGCCCGTGAGGTCCTTGGCGCGGACGGCGCGGGTGAT
The DNA here is from genome assembly GCF_042264065.1 of Streptomyces sp. NPDC056222. Lineage (NCBI taxonomy): Bacteria > Bacillati > Actinomycetota > Actinomycetes > Kitasatosporales > Streptomycetaceae > Streptomyces > Streptomyces sp. NPDC056222. The sequence goes on from NZ_JBHJTL010000103.1 coordinate 15,876, forward strand.
CCAGGCCCGGTCGAGGACCCGGCGTTCGTCGGCCTCGGCGACGAGGTCCTCGGACTGGTTGTAGTCGCCGTCGGCGGCCTGCACGGCCCAGAGGTGGACGGCGACGCCGTGTTCCTTGGCGGACATCAGGCCGGGCAGCAGATCGCCGTCGCCGGTCACGAGCACGACGTCGGAGCAGGCACGGTTTCTGGCCAGTTCGGTGAGCTCGGCGTGCATGGCCGCGTCGACGCCCTTCTGGGCCCAGCGGCCGTCGCTGCGGGTCAGCGCGCCGAGCCGCACGGTGACCCGGGGCATCACGCGGAGCCTGCGGTGTTCGGGCTGGGGCACTCGGTCGGGGGCGCCGTCGAACCAGTAGATGCGCAGCAGGGGCTGTTCGGTGTCGGCCTCGGCCCGTTCGCGCAGCCCCTGGATGAGCGCGGCGTGGTCGACGGTGATCCGGGAGCGGGCCGGTTCCCCGGCGAGGAGGCTCGCGGCGGCGCCCAGCAGATAGCCGGCGTCCACGAGAACGACGCAGCGGTCCACGTGTTCCACCTTCTTTCGGGAACCTCGGGATCGGAAGTTGCTTCGGATTTCCCCAGAGTCTGCCCGACCGTGGAGAGGTAGACGGCCGGAACTGGATCATCGGCGTGGCGAATGTCACTCCGCAACCCGCTCACTGTCGGTAATGATCCAAAATGCGGCGGTTCACCCCATATGTGAGGCTGACAGCGGCCCTGGCCCCGAGATCCCTTTGAGGAGGCATCACCATGGCCAAGAATCGGAAGCAGAACCGCAGTCAGCAGCAGTCCTCGCAGGCCGAGCGCGGCGCCCAGCAGGCGCAGCAGTCGTCGATGGAGTCCCAGGCCGAGCAGCGTGCCTCGCAGGTGACCCCCGGTGACATGGCTCGCAAGGGCCGGCAGAAGCGCTTCGGTCACAACTGATCGCGCGTAACCCCGGAAGGGGCGCACCCGTGACGACGGGCGCGCCCCTTCCGCGCGTGTGGGCCCGGGCTTCCGCCCCGGGGACCCCTGTCCGGCCCTGTCCGGCCCTGTCCGGCCCTATCCGGCCAGACAGGACGGGCCGAGCAGAACCTTCAGATCGCCGAAGAGCGCGGGGTCGGGCTGGACCCGGTGCCGGTCGAGCCGCAGGACGGTCGTCGTGCGCGGGCCCTGGAGCTTGATCCGTACCTCGGTGTTGCCCTTGTGGTGCCCCAGGATCTCGCCCAGCCGGCTGATCATGGGCGGAGTGACCTTGACGGTCGGGATGGTCAGGACGACGGGCGCGTTGGTCCCGGCGTTCGACAGGTCCGGGACCATCAGCTCCATGGCGACCAGCCGGGGCACGTCCTCGCGCTTGTCGAGACGGCCCTTCACGAAGACGACCGTGTCCTCGACGAGCTGGGTGGAGACCAGCTGGTACGTGGCCGGGAAGAACATGCACTCGATGGAGCCGGCGAGGTCCTCGACGGTGGCGATGGCCCAGGCGTTGCCCTGCTTGGTCATCTTGCGCTGGAGGCCGGAGATGATGCCGCCGATGGTGACGACCGCGCCGTCGGAGTGCTCGCCTCCCGTGAGCTGGGAGATCGCGGCGTCCGTCTTGTCGGAGAGGACGTGCTCGATTCCGAAGAGCGGGTGGTCGGAGACGTAGAGGCCGAGCATCTCGCGCTCCTGGGCGAGCAGGTAGGACTTCTCCCACTCGACGTCGGAGAACTCCACGTCCAGGCCGAAGCCGGGCTCGTCGGTCGCTTCGTCCCCCATGCCGCCGAAGAGGTCGAACTGTCCCTCGGCCTCCTTGCGCTTGACCGCCACCACGTTGTCGATCATCGGCTCGTGGTGGGCGACCAGACCCTTGCGGGTGTGGCCCATCTCGTCGAAGGCGCCGGCCTTGATCAGCGATTCGATGGTCCGCTTGTTGCAGACGACAGCCTCGACCTTGTCGAGGAAGTCGGGGAAGGTGGAGTACTTCCCCTTCGCCTTGCGGGACTTGATGATCGACTCGACGACGTTGGTGCCGACGTTGCGGACCGCGGAGAGGCCGAAGAGGATCACGTCGTCGCCCTGCGCGGCGAAGTTCGACTCGGACTCGTTGACGTTGGGCGGCAGGACCTTGATGCCCATGCGGCGGCACTCGTTGAGGTAGACCGCGGACTTGTCCTTGTCGTCCTTGACCGAGGTCAGCAGACCGGCCATGTACTCGGCCGGGTAGTTGGCCTTGAGGTACGCGGTCCAGTAGGACACCAGGCCGTACGCGGCGGAGTGCGCCTTGTTGAAGGCGTAGCCGGCGAAGGGGACCAGGACGTCCCACAGGGCCTGGATCGCCTCGTCGCTGTAGTCGTTCTTCCGGGCGCCGGCCTGGAAGATGGTGAAGTTCTTCGCCAGCTCCTCGGGCTTCTTCTTGCCCATCACGCGGCGGAGGATGTCGGCCTCGCCGAGGGAGTACCCGGCGATGATCTGGGCGGCCTTCTGCACCTGCTCCTGGTAGACGATCAGGCCGTAGGTGACCGCGAGCACCTCTTCGAGCGGCTTCTCCAGCTCGGGGTGGATCGGGGTGATCTCCTGCTGCGCGTTCTTGCGCAGGGCGTAGTTCGTGTGCGAGTTCATGCCCATCGGGCCCGGCCGGTACAGGGCGGACACGGCGGAGATGTCTTCGAAGTTGTCGGGCTTCATCAGCCGCAGCAGCGAACGCATGGGTCCGCCGTCGAACTGGAAGACACCGAGGGTGTCACCGCGCTGGAGCAGTTCGAAGGTCTTCGGGTCGTCCAGCGGCAGGGCCAGCAGGTCGAGGTCGATGCCCTTGTTGGCCTTCACCATCTTGACGGCGTCGTCCATGATGGTCAGGTTTCGCAGGCCCAGGAAGTCCATCTTCAGCAGGCCGAGCGACTCGCACTGGGGGTAGTCCCACTGCGTGATGGTCACACCGTCGGTGTGCCGCACCCAGATCGGCGCGTGGTCGACGATGGGCTCGCTGGACATGATCACGCCGGCCGCGTGCACACCCATCTGCCGGACGAGGCCCTCCACACCCTTGGCGGTGTCGATGACCTTCTTCACGTCCGGCTCGTTCTCGTACATCGCCCGGATCTCGCCGGCCTCGCTGTAGCGCGGGTGCGAGGGGTCGGTGATGCCGTTGAGGTCGATGCCCTTGCCGAGGACGTCGGCGGGCATCGCCTTGGTGAGCCGGTCGCCCATGGCGTACGGGTAGCCGAGGACGCGGGCCGAGTCCTTGATCGCGTTCTTCGCCTTGATCTTGCCGTACGTGCCGATCATGGCGACCTTGTCGGCGCCGTACTTCTCGGTCACGTACCGGATCACCTCGACGCGCCGACGCTCGTCGAAGTCGATGTCGACATCGGGCATCGAGATGCGCTCGGGGTTGAGGAAGCGCTCGAAGATCAGTCCGTGCGGGATCGGGTCGAGGTCGGTGATGCCCATGGCGTAAGCGACGATCGAACCGGCCGCGGAGCCTCGGCCGGGGCCGACGGCGATGCCCTGCTTCTTGGCCCACATGATGAAGTCGGCGACGACGAGGAAGTAGCCGGGGAAGCCCATCGAGATGATGGTGTCCATCTCGTACTCGGCCTGCTTCAGCCGGTCGTCCGGGATGCCTCCGGGGAAGCGGCGGTGCATGCCGCGCATGGTCTCCTCGCGGAACCAGGAGACCTCGGTGTAGCCCTCGGGGATGTCGAACTTCGGCATGAGGTTCTTCTCGACGAACATGCCGTCGGTGCTGACCTGCTCGGCGACGAGCAGCGTGTTGCGGCAGCCCTCCTGCCAGGCGTCCGAGGAGTCGACGGCGTACATCTCGTCCGTGGACTTCAGGTAGTAGCCCGTGCCGTCGAACTTGAAGCGGTCCGGGTCGGAGAGGTTCTTGCCGGTCTGGATGCACAGCAGCGCGTCATGGGCGGTGGCCTCGTGCGCGTACGTGTAGTGCGAGTCGTTGGTGACCAGCGGCGGGATGCCGAGCTTCTTGCCGATCTCCAGGAGCCCGTCACGGACCCGGCGCTCGATCTCGATGCCGTGGTCCATCAGCTCCAGGAAGTACCGGTCCTTGCCGAAGATGTCCTGGTACTCGGAGGCCGACTTCAGGGCCTCGTCGAACTGGCCGAGGCGCAGCCGGGTCTGCAGCTCGCCGGAGGGGCAGCCGGTGGAGGCGATGAGGCCCTCGGACCACTGGGAGATGGTCTCCTTGTCCATCCGGGGCCACTTCTGCAGCCAGCCCTCGGCGTAGGCGTCGGAGGAGAGCCGGAAGAGGTTGTGCAGTCCGGTGTTGTTCGCCGCCCAGATCGTCTTGTGGGTGTAACCACCGGAACCGGAGACGTCGTCCCGCTTCTGGTGCGGCTGGCCCCACTGGATCTTCCGCTTGTTGCGCCGGGACTCCGGGGCGACGTACGCCTCGATGCCGATGATCGGCGTCACACCGGCCTTCTTGGCCGAGTGGAAGAAGTCGTACGCCCCGTGGAGGTTGCCGTGGTCGGACATGGCGATATGGGTCATGCCCATCTCGTTGCACGCGTCGAACATGTCCTTGAGCCGCGCGGCACCGTCCAGCAGCGAGTACTGGGTGTGTACGTGAAGGTGCGTGAAGGGCGGCTTGGTCACGGCGGAAGGCCTCCGGGCTGCAGTCTTCTGGGGTGCGACCCCCAGACCCCCGCTTTGAGGGAACAGCGTGGAAGTCTACGGCTCCCCACTGACAACCGCCGGGCACTCGGGGGTACGGTCGCGCGTTGAGAGACACGGAACGCCTGTCCCAATTGTCATGAACAGTCTTGCACCAGGAGGCCCCTCGATGTCGGTCCCGCAGCCCACCGCCGCCGAGCGCGGTGAGCAGATACTCGCCGTCTTCGACACCGCCTTCGGTGAGCTCCTCGCCGCCGACCCCGCCGCCTTCCGCGTCAAGTTCCGGAAGATGGCCGGCTCCGCCTTCGCCTTCTACCGGGGCACGGCGTGCCTGTTCTACAGCGACCTGGAGCAGGAGCAGCACGGCGGTCCCTATCTGGACGAGCGGACCGGCCGGGTCTGGATCCACGGCGATCTGCACGCCGAGAACTTCGGCACGTACATGGACGCCAACGGCCGGCTGATCTTCAACGTCAACGACTTCGACGAGGCGTACGTCGGCCCCTTCACCTGGGACCTGAAGCGGCTCTCGGCCTCCCTGGCGCTGATCGGCTACACCAAGGCGCTCAGCGACGAGCAGATCACCGAGCTCGTACGGATCTACGCCGCGGCCTACCGGGAGCGCATCCACGCCCTGGCGCTCGGCGCCAAGGACGACGAGGTGCCCCCGTTCACCCTGGACACCGCCGAGGGCCCGCTCCTGGACGCGCTGCGCGACGCCCGCTCGCTGACCCGCTTCGGGCTCCTGGACTCGATGACGGAGATCCGCGACTTCGAGCGCCGCTTCTCCTCCGGCGGCGGCTCCATCGAGCTGGACGCGGCGACCCGCTACAAGGTCCTTGCGGCCTTCGACGGCTATCTGGAGACCCTGCCGGAGTCGTCCCTGGCCCGCCCCGACTCGTACCGGGTCAAGGACGTGGTCGGGCGGCGCGGGATCGGCATCGGCTCGGCGGGCCTGCCCTCGTACAACATCCTTCTCGAGGGCAACAGCGACGCCCTGGAGAACGACGTCGTGATCTACATGAAGCAGGCCCAGACCCCGGCCGTGTCGCGTCATGTGACGGACGCGGCGGTGCGCGGGTACTTCCAGCACGAGGGTCACCGCACGGTCATCTCCCAGCGGGCCCTGCAGGCGCACGCGGACCCGTGGCTGGGCTGGACGGAGCTCGACGGCTCCGGGCAGCTGGTCGCGGAGGTCTCTCCGTACGCGGTGGACCTGGACTGGTCGGACGTCGACGACCCGGAGGAGATCGCGGCGACCGTGGCCGACCTCGGCCGGGCGACGGCGACGATGCACGCGGCGGCGGACGACTCCAGCGGCCACTCGCTGGTGCCGTTCTCGACCGAGCGGGCCATCGACGCGGCGATCGCCGCCGACGAGGAGGGCTTCGCGGACCTGCTGGTGGACTTCGCGCACAGCTACGGGGCACGCGCGCGTGCGGACCACCAGATCTTCGTGGACCTGTTCCGGAACGGCCGGATCCCGGGTCTGTAGGTCCCTTCACAGCTCGCCCTTAAGAGGCTCTTACGGGAAGGCATGGCACACTCTCCAGCGCGATGGACATATCAGGGACGCGGCTCAGGGGGCTGCGGGCGGCGCTCTTCACGGCACTGGTCGTGACGCTGTCCGCCGGCTCCCACGTGCTGCTGTCCCAGGTGCCGCTGCCGCTGCTGACCGTGGGCCTGCTCTCGGCCGGTGTGTTCGCCGTGGCGTACGCGCTGGCCGGCCGCGAGCGTGGTTTCGGCGCGATCGCCGGGCTGCTCGTGCCGCTGGAGCTGGCGGCCGACACGGTATTCACCACCGGCCAGGCGGTCTGTTACGGCCAGGCCGGCGGCCCCGTCGCCGGTTCGCTGCGCGCGGTGGGCGTGGACGTGCTCTGCGGCGGCGCCCTGGGCACCCCGCTGCCGGGGGTCGCCGCCCCCGAGAGCGGGACCGCGGCCGCCCTCCTGAACTCTCCCGACCCGTCCCTGCCGTGGCTGCTGCTCGCCGCCCATGTGTCGGTCGGGCTGTTCGCCGCGGCCTGGCTGCGGCACGGCGAGCGGGCGCTGACCCGGCTGGTCGGCGCCGTGGCGGCCTTGGCGTTCCGGCCGCTGCTGCTCGTCGCCTCGCTCCTCGGCGCCCCGCGCTCCGCCCGTGGGCGCGGCGGGCGCCCCCTGGACCGGCCGCGCCGGTCCCGTACCCGCCTTCTCGTGCACTCCGTCGGACGGCGGGGACCGCCGTGCTCGGGCTTCGCCCTCGCCTGAGCACCGCCCCCTTTTCTTTCGACCTTTCACGGAGATCACGACCATGAGTGCACGCAACAGCCAGGCCAACAAGGCGGCCGCCCGCGAGCGGCTGCGCATAGAGCGCGAGCGTCAGGCCAAGAAGGACAAGGCCCGTCGTCAGGTGATCGTCGCCGTGTCGGCGGTCGCCGCCCTGGCGGTCGCCGGCGGCATCGGCTACGCCGTCGTCCAGGCCAACAAGCCGTCCCACTGGGAGGCGGTGGCGAAGGAGTCGACCATCACCGCGCCCAAGAACACCGAGGGCACGAACGGTACGACGGTCGTCGTCGGCAAGGCGTCCGCGAAGAAGACGCTGGAGCTCTACGAGGACTCCCGCTGCCCGGTCTGCGCGACCTTCGAGCAGCAGGTCGGCGCGACGGTCGAGAAGGACGTCGAGGCCGGCAAGTACAAGGTCAAGTACGTCGGCGCCACCTTCATCGACAACGTCGACCAGGGCGAGGGCTCGAAGAACGCGCTGTCGGCGCTGGGCGCGGCGCTGAACGTGAGCCCCGAGGCGTTCATGACGTACAAGTCCGCCCTCTACTCCGCCCAGTTCCACCCGGAGGAGAGCCAGGACAAGTTCGCGAAGGACTCCTACCTCCTGGACGTCGCGAACACGGTCCCGGCGCTGAAGGGCAACGCGGAATTCAAGAAGAACGTGGAGAGCGGCACCTTCGACGCCTGGGCGATGAAGATGTCCGCGGCGTTCGACGCCAGCGGCGTGAAGGGCACGCCGACGCTGAAGATGGACGGCAAGACCCTGACGGCCGAGGGCAGCGAGAACCCGCCGATGACGGTGGAGCAGTTCAACGCCGCGATCACCCCGGCGCTCAAGGGCTGACAGGCGCACGGGTCCGCGGGAGCCCCGGCCCCGCGGACCCGCCCCCGCACGGGCGGCGGCGAAGGATCACATCCACAGGGCGACGAGTGTGCGAACTTTCCGGATTTCGCCTGCCTGTTCGTCATACTGATCAGTAATCTGACTGCCCGTGACCAGTCGACACATTCCCCCTGCCCCCACCCGCCGTACGGTCGTGAAGGCCGCCGCCGTCACGGCCGTCGCCACACCGGCGCTGGTGGGCGCCGCCTCCCCCGCGTTCGCGGACTCCGAGGCGCCCGCGTTTCTGCACGGTGTCGCCTCCGGCGACCCGCTGCCCGACGGCGTCCTGCTCTGGACCCGTGTGACACCCACCCCCGACGCCGGCCCCGGGTCCGGCAGAGGCCCCGCCGTCACGGTCGGCTGGGAGGTGGCCGAGGACCGGGCCTTCACCCGGATCGTGGCCCGTGGCACCGCCGACGCGACGGCCGCCTCCGACCACACCGTCAAGGTGGATGTCCGGGGCCTTCGCCCTGCGACCGCCCACTGGTACCGCTTCACGGCGGGCGCCGCAGTCTCCCCGGTCGGCCGCACCCGCACCACGCCGACCACCGACGCCGTGACGCCCGGCGTCCGGTTCGGCGTCGTCTCCTGCGCGAACTGGGAGTCCGGCTACTTCTCCGCGTACCGCCACCTCGCGGCCCGCGCGGACCTGGACGCGATCCTCCATCTCGGCGACTACATCTACGAGTACGGCACCGGCGGCTACCCGGAGGCGAAGTACGTCGTCCGGCAGCACGAGCCGAAGCACGAGATCGTCTCGCTGTCCGACTACCGCACCCGGCACGGGAAGTACAAGACGGACGCCGATCTGCAGGCACTGCACGCCGCGCACCCGATGATCGCGATCTGGGACGACCACGAGGTCGCCAACGACGCCTGGTCGGGCGGGGCGGAGAACCACACGCCCGGCACCGAGGGCGACTGGGCGGCCCGGGTCGCCGCCGCCAAGCAGGCGTACTTCGAGTGGATGCCGGTCCGCGCCTCGACCGAGGGCACGGTCTACCGGCGGCTGCGCTTCGGCAAGCTGGCCGATCTGCACCTGCTCGATCTGCGCTCCTTCCGCTCGCAGCAGGCGGGCATCGGCAAGGGCGCGATCGACGACCCGGAGCGCACGCTCACCGGCCGCGCCCAGCTGGACTGGCTGAAGTCCGGCCTCGCCGGCTCCGACGCGACCTGGAAGCTGGTGGGCACCTCGGTGATGATCTCGCCGGTCGCCTTCGGCGCCCTGCCCGCCCATCTGCTCGGCCCGCTCGCGGAGTTGCTCGGGCTGCCGAAGGAGGGCCTCGCGGTCAACGTCGACCAGTGGGACGGGTACACGGACGACCGCAAGGAGCTTCTGGCGCATCTGACCCAGCGGTCCATCCGGAACACCGTCTTCCTGACCGGCGACATCCATATGGCCTGGGCCAACGACGTGCCCGTGAAGGCGGCGACGTACCCGCTGTCCCAGTCGGCGGCGACCGAGTTCGTGGTGACCTCGGTGACCTCGGACAACCTGGACGACATCCTCCATGTGGCACCGGGCACGCTCTCGGTGGTGGCGGCCGGGGCGGTCAAGGCCGCCAACCGCCATGTGAAGTGGGTGGACATGGACCACCACGGCTACGGCGTGCTCGATGTGACCGCCGAGCAGTCCCAGATGGACTACTACACGGTCTCCGACAAGGCGGAGGCGGACGCGACGGCCGCCTGGTCGCGCTCGTACCGGACGCGGAACGGAACGCAGCGCGTCGAGCGGGTGTACCAGCCGGTGCGCTGAGCTTGCCCCGGCCTTTCGCCGACATGACGCCATGGTTGATTTTCAGCCATGATCGCGTCTGTTAACAGCAGATCACATCGCTACGGCGGGTGGTGAGTTCGGGGGATCGAAATCCGGACACACCACCCGCCACTGGCGCCTCGTTCGTTACGTCCACGTCTCAAACTCCGGAACGGGCGAAAGTTTTTCTTCCCCATGACCCGGTTTGCACCATGAATGATTGGGCTTGATCAATGCTCAACAACGTCTGACATGGACCCGTAATCTCCCCGCGGTGGCGAGGAACTGCCTCTCCACAAACCCCCCGCGAGGAGTCACCAGTGCGTGCTCTTGTTCGTATATCCCCACGTATGTCACGTCGTGTGCTCGGCACCGCGGTCATGGCCGGAACCCTGGCCCTGGCCCCCCTCTCCGCCCCGTCGGCCGCCGCCCCGGCCACCACCACGGCGGCCGCCGCTTCCTCCGCCGAGGAGTGCGCGGACGGTACGGAGGCCCTCTCCGGCGCCCGTAAGGCCCGCGGCGCCTCCACCCACGCCGGCGAGCCCAACGAGATCTCCGCCGCCCAGGCGAAGGCCATGGACGCGGACCTGAAGAAGAGACTGGAGTCGGTCCGCGCGAGCGGCATGAACTCCACCGCCGCCGTGGTGAACATCCCCGTCTACTTCCACGTCGTTCACAGCGGCACCACGGGCAAGCTGAGCGCCACCGCCATCAACAACCAGATGGCGGTCCTCAACGCGGCCTACGGCGGCCAGGGCACCGGCAATGTGAACACCAACTTCCAGTTCACCCTTGCCTCGACCGATTACACGGACAACGCGTCCTGGTACAACCTGGCGTCCGGCTCCACGGCCGAGAAGCAGATGAAGCAGACCCTGCGCAAGGGCGGCGCCGGCGCGCTGAACTTCTACACGGCCAAGCTCAGCGGCGGTCTGCTCGGCTGGGCGACCTTCCCGTCCTCGTACAACTCCAGCCCGTCCATGGACGGTGTGGTCGTCCTCGACTCCTCGCTGCCGGGCGGCTCCGCGGCCAACTACAACGAGGGCGACACCGCGACCCACGAGGTCGGCCACTGGCTGGGGCTGTACCACACGTTCCAGGGCGGCTGCAGCGGCTCCGGCGACTCGGTGAGCGACACCCCGGCCGAGAAGAGCCCGGCGTACGAGTGCCCGACCGGCCGTGACAGCTGCACCAACAAGACCGGTGTGGACCCGATCCACAACTTCATGGACTACACGTACGACTCGTGCATGTACCAGTTCACCGCGGGCCAGGTCTCGCGGATGAGCAGCATGTGGACCGCGTACCGCGCCGGCTGACAGCCGGTCACCTGAGGAAGGGCGCGGCGGGGGTGCCCCCCCCCCGCCCCGGCGGGTTTGGGAAAGAAAAAGCAGGGAACCCAGCGCGGGCCCCCCGGGCTGGGGGGGGGGGGCCCCCGC
>NZ_JBHJTL010000104.1:0-26795 GCF_042264065.1 Streptomyces sp. NPDC056222
CTGGTTCAATCCCAGTATCGCGCACCACCCCGAAGCCCCCGGCCGCATCTCGCGGCCGGGGGCTTCGTCGTGCCCGCTCCCGGTCAGGAGGAGAAGAGCATCCGGCCGAAGCCGCGCTGGTGGTGGTGGCCGCCGTGGTGGCCGCCGTGGTGCGGGGCGCCCCAGGCGGGGGCGGCCTGCGCCGGGTAGGCCGGCGGGGCGGGCGGCGCCTGCTGCACCCACTGGGACTCGAGCCGGGTCAGGGCCTCCAGCTCGCCGTAGTCCAGGAATATCCCGCGGCAACCGCTGCACTGCTCGATCTGGACGCCGTTGCGGTTGTACGTGTGCATGGCCGCATGACACTTGGGACACTGCATGTTCGGCTCAACTCCCTGCCGTTCGGATGGTGCTCTCAGCTTAGGAGGACGCAGGCGGGGTCAACTCGGTTCGGAGCGAACCTATTCGGCCGCAGGTGTCGATCATCACTTCCTCCACCTCGTCGAGGGGGCGCTTCTCGGCGGTGGACTTGGCGAGGGCGAGCGCCGCGGTCTGCACGGTCAGGGCGCGGGCGGGGACGTCGAGTTGGACCCAGGGGTCGTGGGCGGTGACGGCGGGGCCGTCGGCCCGGTGGTACGCGTCGAGGAAGCGGGACCAGACGTCCGGGGGCAGGATGCCGGCGGCGAACCAGGCGGCGGGGCGGGCGAGGTCCCAGGCGGGGTCGCCGAGTCCGAGGTCGTCCACGTCGATGAGGAGCCAGGGGCCTTCGGAAGTCCGTGGATCGCGGACGAGCTGGCCGAGGTGGAAGTCGCCGTGGCAGAGGAGACGGCGGTCGGCGGGCTCGTCGGGGAGGGTGCGCCAGGCGCTCAGCACGGCCTCGACTGCGGTGCGGGGCGCACCGTCGGCCCGGCGCATCCGCTCGACGGCCAGGGCCGCCTTGGCGGGAGCGCGCATGGCCGGGAGTGCGGGGGGCGGCGGGGTGCGGTGGAGCCGTGCGAGGAGCCGCGCCGCGTCCTCCCAGGGGGCGGCGTCGGGATCGGCGGGGTCGACGGGGGTGCCGTAGGGCCAGGCGGTGAGGGGGCGGGCGTCGTGGGTGGGAGTGGGTGGGGCCTGGGGCGGCAGGAGGATCCCGTCGAGCGCGTCGAGTGCGGCGACGGCGATGCGGGCGGCGTGCTGTGCGGGGTCGATGCCGGGGGCATGGGCCTTGACGACGACGGCGCCGTGGCGGACGACGGTGCCGTCGTCACGGTCGGCGAGAACTCTTGTGGTGCGCGGGGCGCACACGCAGGCCGGGTCGGTGCGGTGCGCGGCGTCGCGCGCGAGGGCGCTGAGCTGTTCGAGTTGGTCGTGCTCCACGCGGGGAGCGTACGCGCTGCGCTGCCGACGGAGGAGGCCCCCCATCCCACCCCTGAACCCTGCGAGTGGCGGGTGGTGCGCTGAACTCCCTGGGCCCCACGCCCCCGAAGCGGAAGCTTCGCGCCGCGGGAGGCGAGCCGCGTGTGCGCCATGCCGGGGCCGCTGCCAAGCAGCTTCCCGCCGCCTGGGCGGGGCCGCGCTCGCGCCGGGGACGGGAAGAGGCGCCGACGTGGCCTGCCCCGGGTCCGTACGGGCCGGGCGCTGCGATCGGCTTGCCGCACGCCTGTCATCGGGCTGCCGGGTCCCGGAAAGCGCGAGGGCCGGTCAGCTCCCCAGCTGACCGGCCGCACGCTGCCGTCCGCCGCACCCCCGTCCCCACGGGGTTGTTGGCCGGATGTCCCCGACCCGGGCCGCTCTCCCGGGTCCGGGGCGCCGCTCAGCGCCCCAGCATCACGCCCACGGACGACGCCTGTGTGACCACTGCCTCCCAGCCGCCGAAGACGACCACCAGCAGGGTCGCGAGAGGGAGGACCATGGCGGTCGCCACCAGGGGGTGGCGGCGGCCCGAAGGCCGGGTGCTGATCCGCGGTGCCGAGTAAGCCATGGGTCCTCTCCTGTCTCGTCTGGCAGCGGCGGGTGTCTGACCTCGGGGGACGAGTGCTGCACCCGCCGCTTGACCTCAACACTAGGGATCCGATGCCGCCCGGACGTCATGCCCGCGTACCGATCTCCGGGCCTCCATGAGGATGACGAGCACCCTCACGGCGTACTCCCCTGGGTGGAGAGACCGCCCTAGGACTGAGGGTCTTCCCTGAGGGGTACCGGCTGCTCGACCAGCGCGAGGACCCGGCTCGCCATGAAGCGGGCCGTCCGCACGACCACCCCGGTCCGCGTGACTTCGCTCACTTCGACCACCCCTCGCCGTACCGCCGTCTCCACCCTCCGGCCCGCCCGGCTTGCCACCACTTCGTACGTCCGAGTCGTGTCCCCCGCGTCCACGACTATCTCCACACGATCACCCTTCATCGACCGAATCCCCCTTCTGCGATTGGATGTTGGAGAATCCCGCGGCTCGGACGGCCGTCCACGGCGCCGTCCTGACCACCCCTCAAGTGTCCTCCCCAGCACTGACAATCGATGGCTGCGCGAGGGCGCGGCCTATGAGCACACCGGGGCGGCAATACGTAAGCTGTGCCACGTCGAACGGACGAGGGGACGGACATGGCGATGATGCGGCTCCGGCGCGAGGATCCGCGGATCGTCGGGTCGTTCCGGCTCCACCGGCGACTCGGCGCCGGCGGTATGGGGGTCGTGTACCTGGGGTCCGACCGCCGCGGTCAGCGCGTGGCGCTGAAGGTGATCCGGCCCGATCTGGCCGAGGACCAGGAGTTCCGGTCGCGCTTCGCCCGCGAGGTCTCCGCGGCCCGGCGGATCCGGGGCGGCTGCACCGCCCGGCTGGTCGCCGCGGACCTGGAGGCCGACCGCCCCTGGTTCGCCACCCAGTACGTTCCCGGCCCCTCGCTGCACGACCGCGTCGCCGAGGAGGGCCCGCTGCGGGCCGCCGACGTGGCCGCGATCGGGGCGGCGCTCTCGGAGGGCCTGGTCGCCGTCCACGAGGCCGGGGTCGTCCACCGGGACCTCAAGCCCTCGAACATCCTGCTCTCCCCCAAGGGACCGCGGATCATCGACTTCGGCATCGCCTGGGCCACCGGCGCGAGCACCCTCACCCATGTGGGCACGGCCGTCGGCTCCCCCGGCTTCCTCGCGCCCGAGCAGGTGCGGGGCGCGGCCGTCACCCCGGCCACGGACGTGTTCTCGCTCGGCGCCACCCTGGCGTACGCCGCGATGGCGGACTCACCCTTCGGGCACGGCAGTTCGGAGGTCATGCTCTACCGGGTGGTGCACGAGGAGCCTCAGCTGAACGGCGTACCGGACGCGCTGGCCCCGCTCGTCCGGGCCTGTCTGGCGAAGGACCCCGAGGAACGCCCCAGCACCCTGCAACTCTCCATGCGGCTCAAGGAGATCGCCGCCCGCGAGGCTCAGGGACTGCCCGCCGCCCGCCCGCCGGTGCAGCGGGACCGCACGGAGCAGTCGGCCGAAAGCCGGCCTACGGAGCGGTACACCGAGCGCACCACGCAGGGCCGGGCCCAGGGTCCGGCCTCGCGGCCGTCCGCACCCCGCACGGGCGGCGGCTCTTCGCGCGCCTCTCAGTCCCGGCCCAACGGGCGTCCCGCGCCCTCCCGGCCCGGGGGCGCGCGCACGACCTCGACGGGCCGCCGCCCCGCCAATCCGCGTCTGCTGCGCCAGCGGCTCTTCGTCTTCGTCGTGGTGACGCTGGTCGTGGCCCTGGGCATCGCGGCCGCCCAGGCGCTCCAGGGCTGAGGGACCCGGACCAGCGGGCGGATCAGTCGCGGTCCGCGCGTCCGGTGCGGGCGTACCTGCCCGGGGTGACGCCCCAGACCCGCTTGAAGTGCCGGGTGAGGTGGGACTGGTCGTAGAAGCCGGTGGCGCCGGCCACCTCGCCGGGCGGCCGGCCGTCGAGGAGCAGCCGTCGGGCGAGGCTCACGCAGCGGGACATCAGGTACTGGTGGGGCGCGATGCCGAACGCGGCGCTGAAGGCACGGACGAGATGTGCGGGATGGGCGTGGAGGACGGACGCGGCCTCCTGGAGCGTCGTCCCTTCGCGCAGCCGCGTGTCGAGGAGGTCCCGGAAGTCCTGGGCGATTCCGGGGTCGCGCACGGCCCGCTCGGGTCCTGCCGCGAGGTCGGCCGGAGCTGTGCTCAGGTGAGTACGCAGCCGCCGGCCGATGAGCGCCAGACGGCTCTCCGCCTCCAGTTCGTCGCCCGGCCGCGCGAGAGCGGTGTGCAGCTGCTCGACACGGCGGCGCAGCACGGGGTCGGCGAGGTCCGGTCGGTCGACCGCCGCCCCGATGAGGCCCTCGTCCAGTTGCGTCAGGTCGAGGTAGAGCACGCGCTTGCGGAAGCCGTGGGCGGTGGCGGGTGAGCCGTTGTGCGGGACGTGGGGCGGAAGCAGGCTGACGGTTCCGTTCGGGGTGCCGCGCTCATGGCGGTCCAGGTCGTAGCGGACGGCGCCGTCGTCGACGATCAGCAGCGTCCAGTCGTCGTGGACGTGCATCGGGTACGCGTGCTCGGTGAAGCGCGCGTGGAAGACCTCCGTGACCCCCGGTACCGACGGGCGCCATGCGGAGATCTCCTGCCGGGACGTCATGCAAAGAACGTACAAGACGGCGACCGCGCGGATCCCGCAGTCTCGACGTATGAGAACGAACGACGAGATCGGAACGCCGGCAGAGGCCGGGAACGGCGCGGTGGACGCGAGCGCACCGGTGCGCTTCGACACGAAGATCGCCGTGCTGCTGCGCGCCGACCTGGAGCCCTGGCAGCGGCTGAACGTGACGGCCTTCCTGGTCAGCGGCCTCGGTACGACGGCGCCCGAGGTGATCGGGGAGCCGTACGAGGACGCCGACGGCACGGCGTACCTGCCGATGTTCCGTCAGCCGGTGCTCGTGTTCGAGGGGACGAAGGAGGTGCTCACCGCCGCCCATGGCCGTGCGCTGTCCCGTGGGCTGCCGTCGGCTGTGTTCACCTCGGACCTCTTCGCCACGGGCAACGACCGGGACAACCGGGCGGCGGTCCGGGCCGTGGGCAGGGACGCGCTGGATCTGGTGGGGATGGCCGTGTACGGGCCGCGTAACGCGGTGGACAAGGTCCTCAAGGGCGCCCGGATGCACCCCTGAGCCGCGGGGAGGCGGGCGTCGGCCCCCGGGACCGCCATGATCCGCCGGACGCCCTCTAGTCCTGGGGCCGGCCCGAGGCGACCGCGTAGAAGGCGACGGCGGCGGCCGCGCCCACGTTGAGCGAGTCGACGCCGTGGGCCATCGGGATCCGGACCCATTCGTCCGCGGCACGCAGCGCCTGTGTGGACAGGCCGTCGCCCTCCGCGCCGAGCATCAGGGCCGCCCGCTCCAGCCGGTGCGGGGCCGCCACGTCGATCGGGGAGGCCTTCTCGTCCGGGGTGAGGGCGAGGAGCTTGAAGCCCGCCTCCCGTACCGCCTCCAGGCCACGCGGCCAGGTGTCCAGACGGGCGTACGGGACGGAGAAGACCGCGCCCATGGAGACCTTCACCGACCGGCGGTACAGCGGGTCCGCGCAGTCCGGGGAGAGCAGGACGGCGTCCATCCCGAGGGCGGCGGCGCTGCGGAAGATGGCGCCGATGTTGGTGTGGTCGTTGACCGACTCCATGACGGCGACCCGGCGGGTCGTCCGGAGCAGGTCCTCGGCGCTCGGCAGCGGCTTGCGCTGCATGGAGGCGAGGGCGCCACGGTGCACGTGGTAGCCGGTGACGCGTTCGGCGAGCTCCGGCTGTACCGCGTACACGGGCGCCGGAACCTCGTCGATGACGTCACGCATGACGTCGACCCACTTCGCGGACAGCAGCATCGACCGCATCTCGTACCCGGCCTGACGGGCCCGGCGGATGACCTTCTCGCCCTCGGCGATGAACAGGCCCTCCGCGGGCTCGCGTCGGCGCCGCAGCTCGACGTCGGTCAGCCCGATGTAGTCGCGCAGGCGCGGGTCGTCGGGATCGTCGATGGTGATGAGTTCGGCCACGAGGTGATACTGCCTTGTCCGGGGTGCGGTGCCAATGTGTGCGGCGGGGCTTCGATCACCCCTGGTTACTTCACGAGCTTGTCGGGGCCCTCGCCGACGACATCTCCGATGACGATGACGGCCGGCGGTCGGACCTCCTGCGCCGTGACCGTCTCCGCGACCGTGGCCAGCGTGGCGTCCACACGGCGCTGGGCGGCCGTGGTGCCCTCCTGGACGAGGGCGAGCGGGGTCTCGGGGGCCTTGCCGTGGGCGATCAGCGCCTCGGCGATCTTCCCGATCTTGTCGACGCCCATGAGGATCACGAGCGTGCCGGTGAGCTTGGCGAGCGAGGCCCAGTCGACCAGCGAACGCGGGTCGTCGGGGGCGACATGGCCGCTGACCACGGTGAACTCGTGCGCCACACCGCGATGGGTGACCGGGATGCCGGCCGCGCCGGGGACCGAGATCGAGCTGGAGATGCCAGGGACGACCGTGCAGGGGATGCCCTCCGCCGCCAGCGCCTGGGCCTCCTCCATGCCGCGACCGAAGACGAACGGGTCGCCGCCCTTGAGTCGTACGACGGACTTGCCGGCCTTGGCGTGCTCGATCAGCGCGTTGTTGATGGCCTCCTGGGCCATGAAACGGCCGTACGGGATCTTCGCCGCGTCGATCACCTCGACGTGCGGGGGCAGCTCGTCGAGCAGGTCGCGGGGGCCCAGACGGTCGGCGATGACGACGTCCGCCTCGGCGAGCAGTCGGCGGCCGCGGACCGTGATCAGGTCCGGATCGCCGGGGCCGCCGCCGACCAGCGCCACGAAGGGGGTACGGGTGCGGTGCTGCGGGGCCGCGATCGAGCCGTCCCGCAGGCCCTCGACGATCGCGTCGCGCACGGCGGCGGAACGCCGCGGGTCGTGGCCGGTCAGCACGGCGACGGTCACACCCTCGCTGCGGCCGGTGGCCGGGGTCCAGGCGGTGGCCGCGTCGGCGTCGTCGGAACGCACGCACCAGGTCTTGGTGCGCTCGGCCTCGGCGGACGCGGCGGCGTTGGCGACGGGGTCGCTGGTGGCGACGAGCGCGTACCAGGCGTCGGCGATGTCCCCGTCCTCGTAACGACGCCTGACCCAGGTGATCTCGCCGGCCTCCGCCATCGCCTCGACGGAGGGGGTGGCGGACGGGGAGACGAGGGTGATGTCGGCGCCGGCGGCGATCAGGGCGGGGAGCCGGCGCTGGGCGACCTGGCCGCCGCCGAAGACGACGACGCGACGGCCGGAGAGGCGGAGTCCTACGGGGTAGGCGGGGTGCGCGGCGTGCTCGGCCATGGGTGTGCGGCTCCTCGGAGGGCGAAGCGTGTGCGGGGCCGCTGCGGCGGTGAAGCGGCTGGTGGGGCGCGGTTCATTGACCGATGCCAACGATATCGGTCACCGGGGGTGGGTGACCTGTGACGGATGTCCCTACCGAGCGGTGGGCAACTGTTCCGCGATGGGAGTCCCCAGGACGAAGTCCTGGGGAGGAAGGGGTGGCTACTCCCCACGGCCCGGTGCCGTTCCCGGGGCCGTGGGGTGCGCACGGCCCCGCTGCGAGGCGAGGCCCCCGTCCTGAACGACAGGAGGGGGCGCCGCCCTCGGGGTCGTCGTGCTACTTCTCCGTCACGCCTGCCGAGTCGAACGTCGCCACCTCGTGCATCGCGCGGGCCGCGCTCTGGACGACCGGGAGGGCCAGGAGGGCGCCGGTGCCCTCGCCGAGGCGGAGGTCGAGGTCGACCAGCGGGCGCAGGCCCAGCTTGTTGAGGGCCGCGACATGGCCCGGCTCCGCGCTGCGGTGGCCCGCGATGCAGGCCGCCAGGGACTCGGGCGCGATCGCCCGGGCCAGCAGGGCCGCCGCGCCCGTCGAGACGCCGTCCAGGACCACCGGGGTACGCAGCGAGGCCGCGCCCAGGATCAGGCCGACGAGCGCCGCGTGCTCCAGGCCGCCGATCGCCGACAGGACACCGATCGGGTCCGCCGGGTCCGGCTTGTGGAGTTCGAGGGCCCGGCGGACCACGTCCACCTTCCGCGCGTGCATCTCGTCGTTGATGCCGGTGCCGCGACCGGTCACCTCGACCGGGTCGACCCCCGTGTACACGGAGATCAGGGCGGCGGACGCGGTCGTGTTCGCGATGCCCATCTCACCGGTCAGCAGCGCCTTGTTGCCCGCCGCCACCAGGTCCCGCGCGGTCTCGATGCCCACCTCGATCGCGGCGAGCACCTCCTCGCGGGTCATCGCGAGACCGGTCGTGAAGTCGCCCGTACCGGCGCGGACCTTGCGGGGCAGCAGCCCCGGCGTGGACGGCAGGTCGGAGGCGACGCCGACGTCGATGACGCACACCTCGGCGCCGACCTGGTTCGCGAAGGCGTTGCAGACCGCTCCGCCACCGAGGAAGTTCGCGACCATCTGGCCGGTCACCTCCTGGGGCCAGGCGGTGACGCCCTGGGCGTGCACG
Organism: Streptomyces sp. NPDC056222; assembly: GCF_042264065.1. NCBI lineage: Bacteria > Bacillati > Actinomycetota > Actinomycetes > Kitasatosporales > Streptomycetaceae > Streptomyces > Streptomyces sp. NPDC056222. Next base: position 8,423 of record NZ_JBHJTL010000104.1, read on the forward strand.
CCGTGGTCGCCGGCGAAGATCGCGACGGCCGCGGGCTCCGGGATCGGCGGCGGGCACATCCGGGAGAGCCCGGAGAGCTGCGCGGAGATGATCTCCAGCATGCCGAGCGCCCCCGCGGGCTTCGTCATGCGCTTCTGCCGCTCCCACGCCTCGCCGAGCGCCTTGGCGTCCAGCGGGCGGATGTTGGCGATGGTCTCCTGGAGCAGGTCGTGCGGCTCCTCGCCGGGCAGCGCGCGGCGGCCGTACGTCTCCTCGTGGACGACCCAGGACAGCGGGCGGCGCTTGGACCAGCCCGCCTGCATCAGCTCGGGCTCCTCGGGGAACTCGTCGACGTACCCGACGCACAGGTACGCGACGACCTCCAGATGCTCGGGGAGGCCGAGCGCGCGGACCATCTCGCGCTCGTCGAAGAAGCTGACCCAGCCGACGCCGAGGCCTTCGGCACGGGCGGCGAGCCACAGGTTCTCGACGGCGAGCGCGGAGGAGTACGGCGCCATCTGCGGCTGCGTGTAGCGGCCCAGGGTGTGCCGGCCGCCCCGCGTGGGGTCTGCGGTGACGACGATGTTGACCGGAGTGTCGAGGATGGCCTCGATCTTCAGTTGCTTGAACTGCTTCGCCCGGGCCTTGGGCAGCGACTGGGCGTAGGCCTCACGCTGGCGCTGGGCGAGCTCGTGCATGCTCCGGCGGGTCTCGGCGGAGCGGATGACGACGAAGTCCCAGGGCTGGGAGTGGCCGACGCTGGGGGCCGTGTGGGCGGCCTCCAGGACGCGGAGCAGCACCTCGTGCGGGATCGGGTCGGACCGGAAGCCGTTGCGGATGTCGCGGCGCTCGCGCATCACGCGCAGCACGGCCTCGCGCTCGGCCTCGCCGTACCCGGGCGCGGGGGCGCCGGGCGCCTCCGGCTCCTGGGCCTCCTCCGAGGAGTCCTCGGCCGAGGGCTCCTCGGCGACCGGCTCGTCCGCCGACGGCTCTTCGGCGGCGGGGGCCTCGACGACGGACTCCTCGACGGCCTCTCCAGCCTCAAGGGGGTCCACGGCCTCGACGGGCTCCAAGGCCTCAGCGGCGACGGGCTCCACGGCCTCGGTCCGGGCCTCCGCCTCGGGCGACGACTCGGTCTGCTCCTGCCCGCCGACCTCGGCGTCCGCCTCCACGACGGCGGGGTCGTCCACGGCGGGCTGCTCGACGACGGGAACCTCGGCGACCGGCTCCACCTCGGGCTCGGGCGCCACCTCGGCGACGGGCTCGACGGCCGGCTCGGTCACGGGCTCGGCGTCAACCTCCGGGACCGGCTCCGGCTGGACCTCCGCCACGGCCTCGACGACGGGCTCGGCCGCGACCGCGACCTCGGCCGGAGGCATGGGAACGGCGGCGGACGGACCACCGTCACGCGGGGCGGGGACGGCCGCGGGGACCTCCTCCACCGGCACCTCGGCCACGACGGGAACGTCGACCGGAGTGACCTCGGCCGGGACCTCGGCCACGGGCTCCTCGGCGACCGGCTCGACGGCCTGCACCTGTACCGGCTCGGGCTGCGGCTCGGACTCGGGCAGGGGCTCCGGTGCCTGGACCGGCTCCGCCGCTGCCTCGACGACCTCGACGACCGGCGTCGGCGCCAGGTGCGGGGTGGTCGGGACCGTGCCCTCGACCTGGACGAACTGGCCGACCGTTTCTGCGGGTACCGCCTGCGGCGCCGGCTCGGGTGCCGCGACGGGGCCCTGGGGCTGCGGGTCCCACGGCACGGCGCCCTGCGGCGGGATCTCGCCGAGCTGGGGGGCGACCGGCGCGACCGGCTGCTCCTGCGGGACGTCGAGGTACTCGGGACCGGTCGTCGGCGAGCCCTGCATACGGACGGGCATCGGGGCGGCGACGGGGGCGCCGACCGGTGCGGGCGCCGGTACTGGCATGGGAACGGACGCGGCTGCCGGTACCCCGGCGGGTCCGCGGTCGGCGAGCGAGCGCACGACCCCTCCACCGGCCTCGGGCACGGGCGGGCCCATGTGCAGCGGACGGCGGGCGGGCGGCGGGGTCGGAGCAGCGGCGGGCTGCGGTACGCGCACCGCGCTGAGGTCGACCGAGCCGGAGTCGCGGCCGGCCGCCTCGTGGGCGCCGGTGTCCAGGATCCCGGGCTCGTAGCCGTGGTCGGTGAGGACCGGCTCCTGCTGGGCCACGGGCACTCCGTGCGCCGGTGTGGAGACGGCCTCGTGGACGACCGGAGCCGTTGCCACCGGCGTCTGCGCGGCGAGGGCTTCGGCGATCGGACCCGCGAGCGGGTCGGTGAGCGGGTCACCCGTGTGCTGCGGCTGCCCCGGCATCATCCCGGGCACCGGTACGGCGACGGGCGGCGCGGGCACGGCGCCGGGCTGGTGCTCGCTCCACGCGCCCTGCGCGCCCGGCATCAGGAGCAGGTCGTCGTCCTCGGCTGCGTTCTCGGAGGGGTCCAGGAAGGTGTACGCGCCCGGAGCGGGGATGCCCGGCTGCTCGACCATGCCTGCGTTCTCCGGCAGCCCCTCGCCCGGGACCTGGCCGGTGTCCGTCATGCGTACCCCTCGCCCATCGGTTGTGCTCCTTCAGACCTTCACCCGTCAACAAGAACGAGCGTGCGCGCCGTGCGGCACGAATGACGCGCGGACACCCCAGCATTGTCGCGGCCATCGGCCGTCATGACAGGCGGATCCGCCACGGTTTGCTGTGGACTGCGCCACGTCGCGCGTCCCCCGGTTGCTCCGTACCACATCAGCGACCCAATGAGGCCCCTACTTCCGGACATTGACGAACAAAGTATTGAAGGTCCGGCTGCGGTACAACAATCCGCCAGCCTACCTGGCCCTGCGGCGCGGCAGGGTCACGGGTGGGGGTTCCCCGGCGGAGCTAGGAGGAGGTCGTCCGGCGCCCGGAGATCAGGAAGACGACGGTGCGGTCACGTTCCGACCAGTCGGCCGGGTCGAGGCCGACGCTCTGCAGCAGGGCGCATTCGACGGTGTAGCCGCCGTCGGTGAGCGCCGCGCCGACGGCCTCCGCCTCGTCGCGGGTGGAGGCGTGGGTGACGATCCGTTCCGGCCTGCGGTCGGTGCAGGCGGTGACGACGGGGACGCCGCCGCCGCCGATCCGTACGACATCGGGTTCGGGGAGCCGTTCCAGTACGTGGGGGGCGCGACCCCGCACGGCCTGCAGCTGGACGCCGTCGCGGCGGGCGGCGGCCTCGGTGCGGGCGCAGGCGTCCGGGTCGGCGTCCACGGCGATGACGGCCGCGCCGAAGCGGGCGGCCTCGACCGACAGGGCGCCGCTTCCGCAGCCGATGTCCCAGACGAGGTCGCCGACGCGTGGGCCGAGGCGAGCCAGTTGGGCGGCGCGCAGGACGGGTGTCTCCCCGCTGCCGGTGCCGGTACGCGAGCCGGTGCCGATTCCGCCTCCCGTCTCCTCCGGCGACAGTGCCCAGCCCCGTACCTTCGACGTCTCGTGCCCCATCAGCCAGCCGCCGCCCTGCCCGCCGGCGGATCCGCCGATGACGATCACGACGTTCGGGTCGCGCCAGGCGTGGTCGGCGGCCTTGTCGGAGGTGAGGACGGTGACCTGCTCGCGGTCGGTGCCGAGCTCCTCGCAGATGACGAAGGTCCGGTGCACGCCGTCGAGGAGGAGGGCGAGTTCGGCGGGGCCGGCGCCGGGCGAGGTGAGGACGGCGACCTTGGGGTGGGCGCGGCAGACGTTCACGGCGCGGCGCAGGGTGCGCTGGTGCGCGACGACGATCCGGGCGTCGTCCCAGGGCATCCCGGCGCGGGCGAAGGCGGCGGCGACGGAGGAGACCGCGGGGACGACCTCGACCTCGAGGCCGTGCTCGGGGGCGCGCAGAGTGCGGACGACGCCGAAGAAGCCGGGGTCGCCGTCGGCGAGGACCACGGCGGTGCCGCGGTGGCCGGCGATGCGGCGGGCGGCGAGGTCGACGCTGCCGAGGCGGATGCGCTCGGCTCCCGGCGGCACCTCGGGCAGGGCGAGGTGGTGCGGTGCCCCGGCCACGAGGGTGGCGGCGGAGAGCGCGGACCGGGCCGCTGCGGTGAGGGGCGAGCCGTCCCAGCCGATCACCGTGACCCGGTCGGCCATCGTCGTCTGTCTCCTGAGGTCTTTGTCGCAGGTCGGGGGGTGTCGAGGGTACCCCGGCGTGGGTGGCCCGCTCAGCTCCAGTCGGTGAACGAGGAGTATCCGGCCTCCGCCATCTGATCGGCGACGCCCTCGAGGTCCTCGGGGAGCAGGCCCCACAGGATGTAGTCGGTGCGCAGGTCGGCCCAGTCACCGTTCTCGGTGCGGGTGCGGGCTATGCAGGCGCCGCGCAGGATGCCTTCGCTGATGCAGCCGATCTTCTGCGCGACCTGCTGGGAGGCGGTGTTGTCGGCGGCGGTGCGCAGCTCGATGCGCTCGAAGCCCTGGTCGCCGAAGAGCCACTGGGCGGTGGCGAGGGCGGCTTCGGAGGCGTAACCCTCGCCGCGGGCCCAGGGGGCGACGATGTACGACATCTCGGTGGACCTCACCCGCCAATTGGTCTTGCCCAGCTGGATGATGCCCACGAGCCGCTGGGTGAGGAACTCGGTCACGGCGAGGTCGAGCCCGCGGCCGGCGGTGCGTTCGGTGGGCGCGTACTCCGTGATCCACCGGTGCGCGGCCTCTTCGGTGAACGGCTGGGGTACGGCGGTCCATGCAGCGACCATCTCGTCGTTCATCATCTCGGCGAGCGCGGGGGCGTCGGCCTCTTCGAGCGCGCGCAGCACCAACCGATCCGTGTTGATGGAGATGTCCGGAAAGGTGGTAGTCATGCGCAGCTCCATGCCGAGGACCGTCCGAATCGACCGTGAACGCACAGCATGCAGTATGAAGCCGTAGGTGTGCATGGCCGGGTCCGATGTGGCGTCAGATGACGCGGGGAGCGACGAAGACCCCGCGCATCGGACGGGATGCGGGGGCCTTCGTCACAAGAACTGTACTGCGGGCCTTACTTGGCGACGGCACCGAAGGCCGGGATGACCGACCCGTTCTTGTAGGTGTCCTCGATGTACTTCTTCACCTCGGGCGAGTTGAGGAGCTTGACGAGCTTCTGCACGCGCGCGTCCTTCTCGTTGCCCTCCTTGACGGCGAGGAAGTTGGCGTAGGGGTTGCCCTCCGCCTTCTCCAGGACCAGGGCGTCGGTGGCCGGGTTGAGCTTGGCCTCGATGGCGTAGTTGCCGTTGACGACCGCGGCGTCCACGTCGTTCAGGGCGCGGGGCACGGTGGCGGCCTCCAACTCCTTGAACTCCAGGCCCTTCTTGTCCGTGATGTCGGAGAGCTTGGCGTTGGAGCCGACGCCGTCCTTCAGGGTGATGAGCCCGTTGTCGGCGAGCAGCTTGAGCGCGCGGCCGCCGTTGGTGGTGTCGTTGGGGACGGCGATGGTCTGGCCGGCCTTGATGTCCTTGAGGTCCTTGACCTTCTTGGAGTAGAGGCCGAGGGGCTCCAGGTGGACGTTGACCACCGGGACGATGTGGGTCTTGTTCTTCAGGTTGAAGTCGTCGAGGTACGGCTTGTGCTGGAAGAAGTTGGCGTCGACCTGGCCGGACTCGGTGGCGGTGTTCGGCAGGACGTAGTCCGTGAACTCCTTCACCTCCAGCTTCAGGCCCTCCTTCGCGGCGAGGTTGTCCTTGACGTAGTTGAGGATGTCGGCGTGCGGCGTCGGGGACGCGGCGACGACGAGCGCCTTGTCGGCGGAGCCGGCCGAGTCCTTCGAGGAGGACGGGTCCGACGACGTGCCGCAGGCGGAGAGACCCAGGGCGAGTGCGGCGGTGGCGGCGATACCGGCGGTGAGCTTGATGTTCTTACGCACGAAAAGTGCCTCTTTCTGGTGGTGCGGTGGACGCCTGGACAACAAGTCCGGGCTCTTCTTCGAAAAGACGAAGTCTGTGGGGTGGCGCCGCGGTCAGGCGGTGCGTCCTCGGCGGGCGAGGAGACGGACGGCGAGGTCGCCGATGAGCTGGACGACGGTGACGATCGCGATCAGGACGACGACGGTGACCAGCATGAACTGGGTGTCGAAGCGCTGGTATCCGTAGGTGATCGCCTTGGAGCCGAGGCCCTCGCCGCCGACCGCGCCGGCCATCGCGGAGTAGCCGATGAGCACGATGACGGTGGTGGTGATCGCGGAGACCAGCGAGGGCAGCGCCTGGGGCAGCAGCACCTTGCGGACGATCGTCGGTACGGAGCCGCCCATGGACTGAACGGCCTCGACCAACCCGTGGTCGACCTCGCGGATCGCGGTCTCGACGAGGCGGGCGAAGAACGGGATGGCGCCGATGGCGAGCGGCACGATCATCGCGGTGGGGCCGATGAAGGTGCCGACCACGAAGGTCGTGAAGGGGATCAGGGCGATCAGCAGGATGATGAACGGCAGCGAGCGGCCTATGTTCACGATCACGCCGACGACCTTGTTGACCACGGTGTTCTGCAGCAGGCCGCCCTTGTCCGTGAGGACGAGGAGGATGCCGAGCGGCAGTCCGCCGAGGACGGTGACGACCGTGGCCCACAGGACCATGTAGAGGGTGTCGACCGTGCCCTGCTCCAGCAGGGGCTGCATCTCCGACCAGGTCACTTGGCACCTTCCTTGACGAGCACGGCGCTCTGGGCCTGCGCGGGGATCGCGTCCTCGTCGACGACGTCGACCTGAAGGCCCTGCTCACGCAGGAAGCCGACGGGCACGACGTTCTCCTCGTACCGTCCGGGCAGTTCGATCCGCATGCGGCCGATCTGCTTGCCGCCGACGGTGTCCATCGCGGCGCCGAGGATCGAGATGTCGATGTTGTACGTACGGGAGAGCTGGGAGATCACCGGCTGCGTCGCGGCCTCGCCGTGGAAGGTGACGTCGACGACCGTGCGGTCGGGGCCGGTGGCGGCGCCGCTGACGGGGAAGAGTTCGGCCGCCAGCTCGGAGCCGGGGGTGGCGAGCAGTTCGCTCACCGTTCCGGACTCGACGATCCGGCCCTTCTGCATCAGCGCTGCCGAGTCGCAGATCGTCTTGACGACGTCCATCTCGTGCGTGATGAGCAGGACGGTGAGGCCCAGCTGCCGGTTGAGGTCGCGCAGCAGCTGGAGGATGGAGCGGGTGGTCTCCGGGTCGAGGGCGCTGGTGGCCTCGTCGGAGAGCAGCACCTTCGGGTTGCCTGCCAGGGCGCGGGCGATGCCGACGCGCTGCTTCTGACCGCCGGAGAGCTGCCCGGGGTAGGACTTGGCCTTGTCGGCGAGGCCGACGAGGTCGAGGAGTTCCAGGGCACGGCTGGTGCGCTCGGCACCGGAGACGCCGAGGATCTCCAGCGGCAGCTCGATGTTGTCCTTGACGGTGCGCGAGGACAGCAGGTTGAAGTGCTGGAAGACCATACCGATGCTGGAGCGGGCGCGGCGCAGGTCCTTGCCGGCGCGGCGGCCGTTCGCCGCCAGCGCGGTGAGGTCGACGCCGTCGACGGTCACGGTGCCGGAGGTGGGGCGCTCCAGGAGGTTGACGCAGCGGATGAGCGAGGACTTGCCGGCGCCGCTCTGGCCGATCACGCCGAACACCTCGCCCTCGCGGACGTGGAGGTCGACGCCGTCCAGAGCGGTGACCTGGCGGCCTCGCGACTCGTAGACCTTGGTCAGGCCCGAAGTGGTGATCACAGGGGTTTCCGTCACTGTCGAGTGCGCGGCGCGGGGTCCGCCGGGCACGGGGCATTCTTCGTTCGGACAGTCAGGCGCGAAATGGGCTGGTCCAGCGGGTGGCCGGAAGGCAGCGCGTGCGCGGGGGCGGGCACGGTCCGGCGCCGGAAAGGGCGGGCGGATCGGCTCGGCCGTCGGGGTCTCGCTTCGGGGCGCGAGGCTCAGGCGGGGGCCCTCAGAAGGCGCACATTCGACACATACAACGAGCACCGGGCGTGCTGATCGCCTCGGTCGCAAGGGTGCGGCTGCTCGTCGTGGTCATGTCTGCAAGTAAAGCACGCACCTGTCAGGCCGAATCGGGGGTGTCCGAATAGCGGACATTGGCGAGACATCATGCGGACACGTTCGTCGGCCGTCGGGCCCCGGCCGTGCTCTCCGGTCCCCCGTCCGTGGCCTGCGCGGATACCTCCGGCAGGTCGGTCACGACGACATCGGCGTCGAGCTCGGAACGGTCGTGGGTTGTGGTCAAGACCACGGCCCTCCTGCCCACCGCGCGGCCGTGCCTCACGGAGCGGCCTCATGGGTCTCGACCCTACGGGGCGGGTGGGGGGCGAGCGCATCGGGCCTTTTGGCCCGTAATACCCTCGGGCCCATGCTTGACGCCCTGACGGTCGCGGTCTCGGTGGCCGCGCTCGCCCTCGCCGCCTGGTGCGGCTTCGCCTTCACCCGTGATCAGCCCACCAAGGACTGGCACTTCATCGGCATGGCCGTGGTGACCTTCCTCGCACTGGTCCAGCTGATCGTCGGCATCGTGCAGCTCTCGCGCGGCGAGAAGGCCGAGGAGGGCACGACGATCTTCGTCGCGTATCTGCTGGGCTCGCTCTGCGCCGTCCCGGCGGCCGGGTTCATGTCGCTCGCGGAGCGGAGCCGCTGGGGCTCGGCGACGGTGGCGGCCGGCGCGGTCGTGCTCGCGGTGCTCGAGGTACGTCTCTTCGACATCTGGACGGTGGGCTGAGATGAGTGCGACCGAGGGAGCGGGCCGCCTGGTCACAGGGCCGGGCATGCTGCTGGTCTGGCTGTACGGAGTGATGTCGGTCGGCGCGGTCTCGCGCTCGATCTACCAGATCGCGACCGAGTTCGACCGGGCGCCGCTGGCGTACGCGCTGTCGGCGGTGGCGGCCGTGGTGTACGCCTTCATCACGTACACGCTGGTCAGGGGCGGGGAGACGGCCCGCAGGGCGGCGCTGGTGTGCTGCGCCGCCGAGCTGGTGGGCGTACTGACCGTGGGGACCTGGACGCTCGCGGACCCGTCCGCGTTCCCCGATGCCACGGTCTGGTCGGACTACGGCTACGGCTACATCTTCATCCCGGTGCTGCTGCCGGTGACCGGGATCTGGTGGCTTCGCCGCTCCCGGGCGACCGCGTAGGCGTACGCGGTCTCCTCGGGCGAGCGCCTAGGCGGCCTTCTCCAGGGTCACGAGGGTGAGTCGCGGTCCGATCTCGCGGGTGGCGACCGGCTCGTAGCCCTTGCTGCGGTACAGCCGGAGGTTGCCCTCGCTGCGGTGGCCGGTGAAGAGCTGGAACCGCTTGGCGACGGGGACCGGGTCGCCGGCGAAGTGGCTCTCGATGGCGTCGAGCAGCCGGCCGCCGAGGCCGTGGCGCTGCATCCGCGGGTGGACGATGAGCTTGGCGATCCGTACGGTGCCGGTCTCGTCGACCCGTCCGCGCACGGAGGCGACGACCTCGTCCCCGAGGCGTGCCACGAGGCCGTACCCCTGGGCCAGTTCGGCCCGCAGGGCGTCCAGGGTCTGGGTGAGCGGCTCGATGGAGTAGTCGCCGTAGAGCTCGGCCTCGCTCTGGTAACAGAGGTACTGCAGCTTGAGTATGTGCTCCGCGTCCTGCGCGTCAGCCGCTGAGATGGTCACGCTCATGCCCATGTGCGCATGCCTCCCGCTCACCTGGTCAACCGGTCGGTCTACCGCACCCTTCCCCTCGAGGTCGATGCGGGAACCTCTGCAGCCAGCATTCTGCGCAGGCATCCCAGGCAACGGGAACGCATCGGCCCCAGACTGCCCTGTGAGATACCCAACTCCCCTGCGATTTCCCGGTAGGTGGGGTCGGCCGGGTCGAGCATCGCGGTGAGCAGCCGCGGGCAGTGGCCGGGTGTGCGGCGGACGGCGGCGCGCACGACACGGCGGCGTTCGGCCACGAGGGCGGAGCTCTCGGGCGAGTCGTGCGGTTCCGCGGCCTCCTCGCCCTCGTAGGGGCGTTCCCGCAGGGCGGCGCGGCGGGCGCGGCGGGCCTCGGCGCGGACGGCCCGGCGCAGCCAGTCGGCGGGGCGGGTGGGCGCGTCGTCCTTCTCGAGGCGCTCCAGGAGCCTCAGCCAGACCGCTTGTTCGAGGTCCCCGGCATCGACGCCGGCGGCCGGGGCCTCGGCCTTCGATTCCGCCGCGAGGAGGGGGGCGAGGGTGCGCAGGAGGTGGGTCATGCCCGGCACGATGCGGGGCCGGGGCGGGTTGGTTGCGGAAAGGGGCGTAAACCACCCGGTCGGGCGTTCCGACCGGGTGGCACGGGGCTCAGCTCCTCGTGAAGTCGGCCGCCGCCAGGAGGGCGGTGTCCGGGTTGTCGGAGAAGATGCCGTCGATGCCCGTCGCCAGGTAGGTCTTCAGTGCGCCGAAGACGTCTCCGTAGGCGTTCGGGTCCGTGCCGCGGCGGAAGTCCACGGGCAGGAAGCTGTTCTCGTTGCGCTGGGTGTACGGGTGGAGGATCAGGCCCGCCGCGTGTGCGTCGCGCACCAGTGTCGTCGGGGTGCCGAGCCGACCGCTCGCGTCGCGCGGGATGACCAGGTCGAGGGTGGGGCCGATGCCCTGGGCGTACGAGGCGATCCAGCGCAGCCCCGCGGGCGTCACCAGGTCGGCGACCGTGCGCGGGTCACCCGCCTGGACGAAGTCCCAGGGGCGGCTGCTCGCGGCCGACAGCAGGACCACGCGCGGCGAGTTCACCAGCTCGGCGAGGCGCTGGATGCTGCTCGGCTCGAAGGACTGCAGGAAGACCGCGGAGTCGGCGCGGTGACGACCGTACCGGCGCAGCAGCTTGGCGAGGCGCTCCTCCAGGCCGAGGCCGAGGGCGCGGAAGTACGTGGGGTGCTTGGTCTCGACGTGCAGCCAGACCTCGCGGCCCCGGCGGCGGCCCTCCCGCTCGGCCCAGCGCAGCACCTCCTCGAAGGTGGGTATCTCCCAGCGGCCGTCGTAGAGGGTGTTCTCCTGGCGGGTACCGGGAATGCGCTCCTTGGCGCGCAGCGTCTTGAGCTCGGCGAGGGTGAAGTCCTCGGTGAACCATCCCGTCAGGGAGACACCGTCGACGGACTTGGTCGTGCGACGGGAGGCGAACTCGGGGTGGTCGGCGACATCGGTGGTGCCGGTGATGTCGTTCTCGTGGCGGCAGACCAGGTGGCCGTCCTTGGTGGGGACGAGGTCCTGCTCGATCACATGGGCGCCGAGGTCGAGGGCGAGCTGGTAGGAGCCGAGGGTGTGCTCGGGGCGGTAGCCGCTGGCGCCGCGGTGGGCGATGACGGTGGGGACGGGGAGGGAGCGGAAGCCGTGACCGTGTCCCCGGCCGCGACTCTCCGCCGCCTGCGCGGTGCCCGCGGGCAGGACCGTCGATGCGCCCAGTACGGCCGCGCCCGCCACCCCGAGGACCGTCCGCCGGCCCGGGCTCCGGTGCTCACCCTGTGTCATGAAGGCTCCTTCGCATTGTGATGTCCCGCACCTGTCAACAGCTGCTCCGACCGTAGGCAGTCACCCCCTACCTGCGGCAGACCCTGGCCGAACATGGCGGAAACACACGTCAACACTGTGTATCCACTCGGTGAACCCGATGTGCGCAGGGGGGTGACCCGCGAGTATCGTCCTCACCTGCACAGTCCCCCACACACATCGACGCCGACCGCCCCGATACCGGAGGAACCGTTGTCCCGTCTCGCACTCATCAAGGCAGTGCTCGGACCGATCCTGCGCCTGATGTTCCGCCCACGTGTGGAGGGCGCCGAGAACATCCCGGGGACGGGTCCGGTGATCCTGGCGGGCAACCACCTGACCTTCATCGACTCGATGATCATGCCGATCTGCACGGACCGCCCGGTCTTCTTCATCGGCAAGGACGAGTACGTGACGGGCAAGGGGTTCAAGGGCCGGCTGATGGCCTGGTTCTTCACCAGCGTCGGCATGATCCCGGTGGACCGCGACGGCGGCCGCGGCGGTGTCGCGGCGCTGATGACAGGCCGCCGGGTGCTCGAGGAAGGCAAAATCTTCTCCATCTACCCGGAGGGCACCCGCTCCCCCGACGGCCGGCTGTACCGGGGCCGTACCGGCATCGCTCGCCTCACGCTGATGACGGGCGCGCCGGTGGTGCCGTTCGCGATGATCGGCACCGACAAGATCCAGCCGGGCGGGGCGGGGCTGCCCCGGCCGGGCCGGGTGACGGTGCGCTTCGGCGAGCCGATGGAGTTCTCGCGGTACGAGGGCATGGACCGCGACCGCTACGTACTGCGGGCGGTGACGGACTCGGTGATGGCCGAGGTGATGCGCCTGTCCGGCCAGGAGTACGTGGACATGTACGCCACCAAGGCGAAGGCCGCGTAGCGGTTACGGAGTGAACGGACGGGCCCCGCACGGCGACTTCCGTGCGGGGCCCTTTCGTCTGTGACGCCTGCGCGTCAGTGCTCGACGCCGTCCTCCAGTTTCTGGCCCTTCAGCAGGAACCAGGCCGCGACCGCCGTCGCGAGGAGGACCGCCGCGCCGACGCCCGCCGCGATGCGCAGGCCGTCGACGAAGGCCACCTGGGCCGCGGAGACCAGGGCGGTCGCCGCGTCCGGCGCGAGGCCGGCGGTGGCCTCGACCGCGCCGCCGAGCGACTCGTGCGCCGCCGCGGCCGCGTCCGCGGGGACTCCGGCCGGGGTCGCGAAGCCCTGGTAGACGCCGGTGACGATCGAACCGAGGAGCGCGATGCCGAGCGCCGCGCCCAGTTCGTATGCGGTCTCGGAGACCGCGGAGGCCGAACCCGCCTGCTCCTTGGGCACGCTGGAGAGGATCACGTCGGCGGTGACGGTGAACGAGAATCCGGCGCCGAGGCCGACGACGAGCAGGGCCGCACCGAGCAGCGGGTAACCGGTCTCCTTGTGGACCAGGGTGACGACGGCGAGCGCGAGGCCGATCGCGCCGAGACCGCCGGCGACGACGGCGCGCACCGAGAACCGCCGGGCGTACCGGCCGGCGATCAGACCGGTGACCACCGCGCCGATGGCGGCGGGCAGTTCGGCGAGACCGGCCTCCAGCGGCTCGCGCCCCTGGACCAGCTGCAGGAACTGGGAGAGGAAGAAGACCAGTCCGGACAGCCCGAAGACGGTGAGCAGGTCGGCCAGGACAGCGCCCGAGAAGCCCCGGTGCTTGAACAGCCGCATGTCGAGCAGGGGCGACGCCAGCGTGTGCTGGCGCCGGACGAAGGCGTACAGGGTGGCCGCGCCGATGGCGGCGGCCGCCATGACCTCCCACGTCAGGCCGTGCGAGGCGACTTCCTTGATGGCGTAGACGACTCCGATGACACCGACGAGCGAGAGCCCGACGCTGATCAGGTCCCAGGGGCCGGCGACCGGGTTCCTGGACTCGGGCAGCAGCTTGATGCCGACGAGGACCAGGGCCGCCATGACGGGCAGATTGATGAGGAAGACCGAGCCCCACCAGAAGTGCTGGAGCAGCGCTCCGCCGACGACCGGGCCGACCGCCGCGCCGGCCGATGCGGTGGCGCCCCAGATGCCGATGGCGAGGCTGCGCTCCTTGGGGTCGTGGAAGATGTTCCGGATCAGCGCAAGCGTCGACGGCATCAGCGTCGCACCGGCGACACCGAGGAGCGCGCGGGCGACGATCATCATCTCGGGGCTGGTGGCGTACGCGTTGAGCACGGAGACGGCGCCGAAGGCCGTCGCACCGATCAGGAGCAGCTTCTTGCGGCCGATCCGGTCGCCGAGCGAGCCCATGGAGACGAGCAGGCCGGCGATGACGAACGAGTAGATGTCGCCGATCCAGAGAAGCTGCGTGCCGGACGGCTTGAGGTCCTCGCTGAGCGAGGGCGTGGCCAGACCGAGCACCGTGGCGTCGACCGCGACCAGCAGGACCGCCAGGACGAGCACCGCGAGCGCGAGCCATCGCCCGGGGCTCTTCGCCTCCGTCCCCTTCGTGAGGTTCAGCTGCTGGGTGGTGCTCATTTCTCCACGCTCCGTCGTGCGCCACCGAGCAGCAGCTCGGTGATCATGTACTGAAAGTCGTTGGGGGCGACCCGGCCGTCGATCACGGACCAGGCACAGGCCGAGACGAGGCCGTAGAGGGCCTCGGTGAGCCAGGCGGGGCTCAGGTCGATCCGGAAGGTGCCTTCCTCCTGACCGCGTCTGAAGAGGGCGCTGACCCTCGCGTCGAGCCGGGCCCAGCCCTCGTCCACGTCGTCGCCCTCGAAGAGCTGGTTCTCGGTGACGAGGAAGGCCAGCAGCGGCGCGTTGGGCTCCGTTTCGACGACGAGCCGCCGCAGCGCCTCGTCCGCCGGACCGTCGTCGAGCCGTGCGGCGTCGCACGCGGCCTCGAACTCCTGGAGGCCCATCGCCTCCAGCGCCCTGACCAGCGCGTCCCGTCCGGCGAAGTGCCGGTGCAGGGTGGCGCGGCCGATGCCCGCGGCCCGGGCGACCTCGTCCATGGTGGCGGTCGATTTCCGGGAGAGCAGAGCGGCTGCGGTGCGGAGCACCTGGGTGCGGTCGACTGACATGAGACGACCATACACCGAATGAGACATCAATGTCTCATTCGGTAAATCAACGCCTCACGATGACATGGGAAGGAATGCTGTGGACATGACGAAGCCGCTGCTGCTGATCGACGTGGACGGACCACTGAATCCCTATGCGGCTCAGCGCGAACGCCGTCCTGAGGGGTACACCACGCATCGCATGCGGCCGACCGGCTGGTTCGACACGAAGCCGCTGCGGGTATGGCTGAATCCCGCCCACGGGGCCGAGCTGCTCGCGCTGGCCGAGGCGTACGAGCTGGTGTGGGCGACGACCTGGAAGGACGAGGCGAACGACTGGATAGGGCCACACCTCGGACTCCCCGAGCTGCCCTTCATCGACTGGCCCCAGATGCACGGAAAGGCCCCTCGCGGGACCTTCTGGAAGACGCAGTACATCCTGGAGTACGCGGCCGGGCGGCCGTTCGCCTGGGTGGACGACGACATCACGTCGTACGACCACGAGTACGTGGACCGGAACCACCTCGCCGCCGCCCTGTTGCTGCACGTCGATCCCCGCATCGGACTGATCCGGCCGGACTTCGACGCGCTCGCGGACTGGGCGGCGGCGCTGTGACGCAGGTGGGTGCTACTGCTTGGCGGTGGCCCAGGCGTGCTGGATCACCAGGTCCGCCTTGACCTCCAGGAGCTGCGCGGCGACGGCCGTGGGAGCCGTGCCACCACGGCCGTCACGGGAGGCCAGCGCACCCGGCACGTTGAGGACCGTGCGGACCTCGGGGGTCAGATGCTCGGAGATCTTGGCGAACTGGTCGTCGGTGAGCCCGTCGAGCTCGACGCCGTCGGCCTCGGCCACCTTCACGCACTCGCCCGCGACCTCGTGCGCCACGCGGAACGGCACACCCTGCTTGACCAGCCACTCGGCGATGTCGGTGGCGAGCGAGAAGCCGGCCGGGGCCAGCTCCTCCATGCGCTCCCGGTTGACGGTCAGCGTGGCCATCATGCCGGTGAAGGCGGGCAGCAGGACCTCCAGCTGGTCGCAGGAGTCGAAGACGGGCTCCTTGTCCTCCTGGAGGTCACGGTTGTAGGCGAGCGGCAGGGCCTTGAGGGTGGCCATCAGACCGCTGAGGTTGCCGATGAGGCGACCCGACTTGCCGCGCGCCAGCTCGGCGATGTCCGGGTTCTTCTTCTGCGGCATGATCGACGAGCCGGTGGAGAAGGCGTCGTGCAGGGTCACGAAGGAGAACTCCTTCGTGTTCCAGATGATGATCTCCTCCGCGATACGGGAGAGGTTGACCCCGATCATCGCGGTGATGAAGGCGAATTCGGCGACGAAGTCACGCGAGGCCGTGCCGTCGATGGAGTTGCCCGCCGAGCCCCGCTCGAACCCGAGGTCCTTGGCGACCGCCTCCGGGTCGAGCCCGAGGGAGGAACCGGCCAGGGCGCCGGAGCCGTACGGGGAGACGGCGGTCCGGGTGTCCCACTGCCGCAGCCGCTCCGCGTCCCGGGAGAGGGACTGGACATGGGCGAGGACGTGGTGGGCGAAGAGCACCGGCTGGGCGTGCTGGAGGTGGGTCCGGCCCGGCATGGCGACGTCCGGGTGCGCCTCGGCGAGGCCGACCAGGGCGTCCTGGAGGTCGGCGACGAGACCGCCGATGATGCGGGCGTGGTCGCGCAGGTACATCCGGAACAGGGTGGCGACCTGGTCGTTGCGCGACCGGCCGGCGCGCAGCTTGCCGCCGAGGTCGGGACCGAGACGCTCCAGGAGGCCACGCTCCAGGGCGGTGTGGACGTCCTCGTCGGCGATGGTGCCGACGAACTCGCCCGAGGCCACGTCCGTTTCCAGCTGGTCGAGGCCCGCGAGCATACGCGTCAGCTCGTCCTCGGTGAGCAGCCCGGCCTTGTGGAGCACGCGCGCGTGGGCACGGGAACCGGCGATGTCGTACGGCGCGAGGCGCCAGTCGAAGTGGACCGACGCGGAGAGCTTCGCGAGGGCCTCGGCGGGGCCGTCGGCGAAGCGGCCGCCCCAGAGCCGGACGTCACCGTTGTTGCTGCTCACTGCTGTGCTCCTCAGGACAAGGGTGGAGATGTGCGACCGCCTTCCCCACGGCGGGTGGACGACCGGGGAGGCGGCTGTGGAACGACTAGGGGTTGCGCGAGGTCACGCCGGGCGGCGGTCGTCGCGGAGAGCTCGACGATGCGATAGGCATAACTATGCAGTCCTCCGTATGTTCTGTCAACGCGGTCCCTGGAGCGCGGGAAATTCGGGGGCGGGCACCGGAGGTGACGCCTACGCTCCCCCCCATGCTGAGCTGCGAGGACATCGAACACGCCGGGCGACTGGCACAAGGGGTACCGGTCGCCGAGGCGATCGATGTCTCGGACGCGGCGGAGTGGACCGGGCTGGACCGCGCGGTGCGGGAGGTGGCGGGGTATCGGCGGTCGAAGTTCCCCTCCTTCGCATGGGCGACCGCCGGCCCCGTGCGCCGGGTGACCTGGGAGTGGGACGCGCCCCTGCCGTCGGTGAACCTGTCGCGGAATCGTTCGCATCCTGAACCCGCCGAGTCCGAGGTCGCCCTCGCCCTGTGCCACCCCGACGGCCGGATACGGCAGGCCGCGCTGCGACGGGCGGAGGGGCTGCCCGCCCTGCTGCCGCTGATCGCGATCCGTTGCGCGGACTGGGCGGAGCCGGTCCGCACGGAGGCACGGAGCCTGCTGCGGACCGCACTGCCCGGCGTCGGCCCGGACGGGATCGGGGTCCTGGCCGCCGTCGTCCTGCGGATCTCGGGCCGTCAGCGCGGAGACGTCGCCCTCGACCTGGTGGAGACCGCCCTGCGAGCGGGCCCCGCACCCGTGCTCGACGCCCTCCTCGTGAGCGAGGAACGGGCCGTGCGGAGGCTCGGACACCGGCTCGCGGTCGAGCGCAAGCTCTTCTCCCCCGTCCGGCTGGCCGTGATCGCCGCCACGGACGGGGACGTGGTCGTCCAGGACCTCTGCGCGAGCGGCGCGCTCGCGGCTGTCGACGTCACCACCGGCGACGACGTACTGCAGCCCCTGTTGCGGTCCCCGTTCCCGCGGGTGCGGTCGGCCGGCGTGACGGCGTTGCGCCGGGCGGAGCGGCACGCGGAGGCCGAGCCCTTCCTCACAGACCGGTCCGCGCTGGTGCGGGCCTGCGCGCGCTACGTACTGCGGCAGGCCGGGACCGAAGCCGCTCCCCTCTACCGAGCGCTGTGCGCCGGCACGGACGTGCCGCCCGGCGCGCCGCTCGGGCTCGCCGAGTGCGGTTCGCGGGACGACGCGGACCTCCTGTGGCCGCTGACCCTCCACGCGCGCGACGGTGTGCGCGCCCGTGCCGTGGCCGGGCTGCGGCTCCTGGAGACGGTGGACGTGGCGCGGCTGAAGGCACTGCTCGACGACCCCGCGCCCGGCGTCGTGCGCGAGGCGGCGAGCGCACTCGTACCGTGGGCGCACCGGCTGTCCCCGGCGGAGCTGACGGAGCGCCTGGACCCGGACCGGCCCCGGCACGTGCGCGTCGGAGCCTTCCGGCTGCTGGCCGCGCAGGGTGGGGAGGCGTACGGAGAGGCGGCGCGGCGGCTGATCCGCGACCCGGACGCGAAACTGCGGGCCAACGCGCTCGCCGTGGTGGGGTATTGACGCACCACCAGGTGAGGCGGGCTGCCTGCACGGGCTGCGGGCGATCGTCGTGGTCACCGCCGAACCGGTCCGGGACAGCTGCGGGTACGGGGTGCCCTTCATGGCGTACGACGAGGACCGCGATCTGCACGGGAGGCGGCCGCACGCGAGGACGACACCTCGCTCAGCGAGTACTTCGCGAAGAAGGAGCACGTCGCGTCCGGCGTCGACGGGCTCCCGGGGCTTCCGCTGCCCCCGCCGCCGCTCACCCGGCCGGGGCGGTGAAGACCGGCGGGGCGCGTACCGACCGACGGCGATCGGT
>NZ_JBHJTL010000105.1:0-26089 GCF_042264065.1 Streptomyces sp. NPDC056222
CCCCGAGTCTCTCGGGGCGGGCCGCTTCGGTTTTCCGGGCGCTGTTGAGGTCGGGCCTCAGCCCGTCTTGACCCAGTCGCCGCAGCCCGAGGTCTTGAAGTAGGCGTCCGACGCCGAGACCTTCACGATCGCCGTTCCGGAGACGTTGTTGTTCGCCAGGATCGAGTCCGTGCTGTGGCTCGCGTCCTTCGCGCGCTCCCAGTAGCAGCCGTCGTCCGTGTTGCCCGTCGACTTGTACGTGCCGGGGGCGATGTCGACGCCCACCTTGAACATGCCGCCATCACCCTTCGGCGCCGCCTTCGGGGTGCCGGTGGCCTTCTTGTCCACGGCCTCCCACTCCTTGCAGCCCGAGGACTTGAAGAGCTTGTCCGAGGCCTTCACCTCCACGTAGCTCGTGCCCGTGACGTTGTCGTTCGCGAGGATCGAGTCGGTGTCGCCCGAGGAGTCCTTGGCGCGCTCCCAGTAGCACATGGCGTCCTCGTTCCCGCTCGTGCGGTAGAGGCCCGGCTTCACGTCGCTGCCGACCTCGAAGTCGCCGTCGCCCGCGATCGTGACGGCCTTCTTCTCCGCCGGGGCCTTGCTGTCGCCGCCCTGCTTCGCCGGCTGCTCCTGCTTGGCCGAGCTCTTCGGGGACGAGGTGTCGCCGCCCTCGCACCCCGTCGCTCCGATCACGACGAGCGCGACGATCGCGCCGGTGGCGGTGAGGGTCTTGTGGCGGGCGAACCAGTTGCGCTGCTGCTGCGGGGCGGTGGTGTGAGACATGGCTGTGGCACCTTCCGGGGCGCTGGTGTGAACTCCGTTTGCGATGGGTCAATCACAGCAGAGCTTGTGAACCGAGTCAACCAGGTTCACAAGATTTGGATCGACTCACACTGTGAACCGGTGTCATCGGTATGCTCGGTGTTCACGGACGCACGAGGGGAGACGGACAGGTGCCGGACGAGCACGCAGCAGAGGTCACCGCCGCCGGAATCGCCCGGCTCGCCGGCGTCGGCCGGGCCGCCGTCAGCAACTGGCGACGCCGCCACGAGGACTTCCCCAAGCCCGTGGGAGGTACCGAGACCAGCCCCTCCTTCGCCCTCGCGGACATCGAGCAGTGGCTGCGCGACCAGGGAAAGCTCGTCGAGGTCCCGCTCCGCGAGCGCGTCTGGCAACAGCTCGCCGCCCACCCGGCCGGGACGGTCACCGCCCTCGTCCACACCGGTTGCGCCCTCCTGCTCGTACGGGACCGGCCCACCGGATGGCTCGAGGCCGCCGCGCTCTCCGACGAGCGCCTGGCCGACGTCCTGCCGTCCGCGCTCGAAGAGCTTCTGACCGCCCGCTTCGGGCTCGACCGCGCCGTGCGGACCCCCGCGCCCGGCGAACTCGCCCCCTCCGTGCCCCTGATGCGCGGCGCCGCCGAACTCGCGGCCGAACTCGGCGCACGCCAGGCCTTCGAGTTCCTGCTCGGCCGTCACCTGGACGCCAACCCGCGTCAGTACACGCTCACCCCGCCGGGCCTCGCCGAGCTGATGGCCGCGCTGGTCGCCGAGGCCGGCGGCGCCGGCCCCGCTCCGACCGTCCTCGACCCCGCCTCCGGCACCGGCGGACTGCTGCGGGCCGTCCCGCGCCCCTCCGCGCTCTACGCGCAGGACGCCGACCCCGAACTCGCGGCCCTCACCGCCCTGCGCCTCGCCCTCCACGGCGACGCCGACATCCGCTCCGCCGCCGGCGACACCCTGCGCGCCGACGCCTTCCCCGCGCTCTCCGCCGACGCCGTCCTGTGCCACCCCCCGTTCAACGAACGAGGCTGGGGGCATGACGAACTCGCCTACGACCCCCGCTGGGAGTACGGCTTCCCGGCCCGCACCGAGTCCGAACTGGCCTGGGTCCAGCACGCCCTCGCCCGGCTCCGCGACGGCGGCACCGCCGTTCTGCTCATGCCCCCCGCCGTCGCCTCCCGCCGCTCGGGCCGCCGCATCCGCGCCGACCTGCTGCGCCGCGGCGCCCTGCGGGCCGTGATCGCCCTGCCCGCCGGCGCCGCGCCCCCGTACGGCATCCCGCTCCATCTCTGGGTGCTCAACCGCCCCGGCCGCGACCACCGGCCCGCCCCCGAACTGCTCCTCGTCGACACCACCTCCCTCGTCCCGGACGGTGGACGCGACAAGCTGCCCTGGCAGACCGTCCAGGGTGCGGTCCTCGACGCCTGGAGCGGCCGGGACGAACCCGGCGTCAGCCGGTCCGTCCCCGTCATCGAACTCCTCGACGACGACGTCGACCTCGCCCCCGCCCGCCACCTGGCCGACCCCGCCGCGGGCGGTTCCGCCGCCGAACTCGAAGCCGTCCGCGCGAGCCTGGACGAGACCCTGCGCCGCACCCTCGCCCTCGCCCCCACCCCGGCCGCCCCCGCCCGTGCCGCGGCCCGCACCCTCACCACGGTCGGCGAACTCGCCCGCGCCGGAGCCCTCCAGCTCCGGTCCGGCGGCGCCGGCACCTCCCCGGCCGGCGGCCCCGTCCTGACCGAGCACGACGTCCTCTCCGGAGCCGCGCCCTCAGGGACGCTCCCCGACGGCCCCGCCGAGGACCCCGTCCTCGTCGAGGAGGGCGATGTCGTCGTCCCCGTCCTCGGCGGCGGCTCCATCGCCCGTGTCGTCGACGCCACCACCGCCGGCGCCGCCCTCGGCCGCAACCTCCAGCTCCTGCGCCCCGATCCGGCCGCGGTCGACCCCTGGTTCCTCGCCGGCTTCCTGCGCGGTACCGCGAACAACCGGCAGGCCAGCAGCTTCGCCTCCACCGCCACCCGACTCGACGTCCGCCGCCTCCAACTGCCCCGACTGCCCCTCACCGAGCAGCGACGCTACGGCGAACGCTTCCGCGCGCTCGGCGCGTTCGAGGACGCGCTGCGGCTGGCGGGCAGGCTCGGCGAGCAGCTGGTGCAGGGCCTGTACGACGGACTCGCGGACGGCACGGTGCAGCCGGAATGACGGTGCGATCGCAGTGACAGGACGGAAGTGACGGGGCGGCAGTGACGGGTGCGACATGGCTTCCGTACAACCCTGGGCCGGGTATGTGTGTCGCCTTATACGCTCGTACTCCGCCTCGCCCGTTCGTACCCGAGGAGCTGCACCCATGCACGGTCACGCGCCCATGACGCCACCGCGCCCCGGCCCGTCGGCGGGCGTGATCGCCGTGCGCGTGATCATCTGCGTGCTGGTCGTGCTCTCCTTCGGGTTCTTCGCGTGGATCGGGATGCTGCGGATCGCGATCATGCGACGCACCGCCAGGGACTGGGTGCTGTTCTGGGGGCAGCTCGTGCTCAACATCGCCTGTCTGTCCACGCTGGAGCAGCGCCTCGCCGACCACTGGATCTCGGACGTGGGCATGGCCGGACTGCTGGTGCAGATGGCCGCCGTGACCGCGTACTACCTGGTCGTCGACATCAGGCACCACCAGAAGCCGGTCATGCCGGCCGTGCCGGTCACCCCTGTCGGGCCGTACGCCGGCGGCTACGGGTACGGGTATCCCGCGACGGCCGCGACGGCGCCTCAACCGCCGTACGCCGCACCCCAGTCGTACGCCACGCCTCAGCCGTATGCCTCGCCTCAGCAGTACGCCGCACCCCAGCCGCATGCCTCCCAGCCGAACGCTCCCCAGGCCATGCCCCCCACCGACCACCCCACCCCGCCCCGCACCGACCAGGTCCGCGCCGAACTGGACGAGCTCAGCAACCTCCTCCGTAAGGAAGAGGGGAAGTGAACGGACGCTTCATCGACGGCCGTTACGAACTCTCCACGGTCATCGGCCAGGGCGGCATGGGGCAGGTGTGGACGGCGTACGACGGACGGCTCGACCGCCGCGTGGCCGTCAAGCTGCTCCGCCCCGCCACCATGACCGGCCCCGCCACCGCGGCGGAGGAGCTCCGGCGCCGCTTCGTGCGCGAGTGCCGGGTCACGGCCCAGGTCGACCACCCCGGCCTGGTCACCGTCCACGACGCAGGCAGCGACGGCGACGACCTCTACCTCGTCATGCAGTACCTCGACGGCGCGGACCTCGCCGACCATCTCGCCGAGCACGACCCGTACCCCTGGGAGTGGGCCGTCTCCGTCGCCGCGCAGCTGTGCGCGGTGCTGGCCGCCGTGCACGCGGTCCCGATCGTCCACCGCGACCTCAAGCCGCGCAACGTGATGGTGCGTCCCGACGGCACCGTCACCGTCCTCGACCTCGGCGTCGCCTCGGTCCTGGACACCGACACCACCCGCCTCACGCACACCGGTTCGCCCATCGGCAGCCCCGCCTACATGGCGCCCGAGCAGGCGATGGGCGGCGCCGTCGGCCCGTACACGGATCTGTACGCGCTCGGCATCCTGCTCCACGAACTCCTCAGCGGAAACGTGCCGTTCGCCGGCTCGACCGCGCTCGGGGTCCTGCACCGCCACCTCTACGAGCCCCCGGTGCCCGTGCGCCGGCTGCGCCCCGAGGTGCCGGAGGCCCTGGAGGCGCTCGTCCTGCGGCTGCTCGCCAAGGACCCCCAACACCGCCCCTCCGGTGCGCACGAGGTGTACGAGGCGCTGCTGCCGCTGCTGCCCGCGCGCGGCGCCCCCGCGGGGCCGCTCGACCCGACACGTCCCTTCCTGCGCCCGCACGCGCCCTGGCCCGACCGGGCGTCCGTCCCCGCACAGCCGGTCGCACCGCCCGTCGCGCGCCCCGACGTGGCCGCCACCGTCGACGAGGTCAAGCGGCTGCTCGGCGAGGGCTCCCTCACGCGGGCCGTCGACCTCCTCGGCTCGATCCTCCCGGCGGCCGCCGTCGAACACGGCGAGCATTCGCCCGTCGTTCGGATCCTGCGCAAGCAGTACGCGACGACCCTCATGGACGACGGCCAGTACCGCCGCGCCCTCCCGGAGCTGCGCCGCCTCGCCGACGACCGCGCGGCCGAGGCCGGCCCGGCCGACCCGCAGACCCTCCAGTTCCGCTACGAGGCGGCGCAGTGCCTGGAGCAGCTGGGGGAGACGGCGGCCGCGCTGACGGAGTACCGCGCGCTCCTGCCGTTCCATGAACAGGGCGCGGACCAGGCCCGGTTCTTCGACATCCGGCGGCGGATCGGGATGCTGCTCCTGGCGACGGGCGACCACACGGCCGGCCACCAGCAGCTCCAGGCGCTGCTGTACGACACGGAGCGGACGTACGGCCCGTATCACGCGCTTCCGACGGATCTGCGGCGTGCGTTGGCGCGGCAGCAGCAGATGGGCCGGTTCGCCTGACGGGGCGCCAGGATCACGAGTCCACAACTGATGGAGAAGTGGATCTTTTGGGTCCGTTTTGCCCGTTCGGGGCGATGTAGCGTTCGCGTCTGATCATGCTCACGTCCCCAAGGAATCCCTCATGACGACGCCGCCGCCCGCCACCCCCGACCAGCCCCTCGCGCCCGCCGAGCCCCAGAAGCCGAAGGGTGGCGTCGGCAGGAAGATCCTCGGCGTCGTCGTGGCGATCGCCATCGCCCTCGCGGTGAAGTTCGGCTGGGCGGAAATCAACGGTGACATCCCCACGCATGCCGAGGTCGGCGACTGCATCACCGTGTCCGGCAAGGAGAACGACCCCAAGGTCGACACCAAGAAGTGCACGGACAAGGTGCCGGACCTCTACAAGGTCACCAAGGTCGTCGAGGGCACCTTCGACATGGAGAAGTGCGGCGGCTCCACCGCGCTCGCGCAGGAGTGGGACTACGAGAAGTTCGTGCTCTGCCTGGAGCCCGTCACGAGCTGACGACGCCTCCGCGTGCGACGCAGGGCCGGACCCGATGGGTCCGGCCCTTCGTCACGTTCACTGCGGCTTCCTGAGCACCTCCGTCAGCGCGGAGATGCTGTCCCCGCCGTGCCCGGCCTCGACCGCCCGCCGCAGAAGCTCGTGGAACGGCTTGTGCCACTCCACGTCGAGACCCGCCTCCCTGCCGAACTCCTCGTCATGGGCGGCTCCGGCGAGGAACATGCCCACCGAGGAAGCGGGTTCGCTGTAGTCGCCGCTGTCGATCTCCTCGGCGAAGACGGGCAGGACGGAGTTGATCATCTCGAACCATTTGACGCTGAACCCCACCATCGAGGCCGCGTCGAGCCCGCGGGCCCGCAACGCGGCCGCGCCCTGGAAGAAGCCGACGAGCGCGGGCAGCAACGTGCCGCCCACCGCCATCTCGTACAGGGCGGCGAGGTCGGGGTCGGGACCGAGATGGACGGTGTCGCCGCCCAGCACCCGGAGCGTCGCCTCGAACTCCTCGAAGGCGGCGGGGTCGCCGCCGTAGTAGAGGAGCGTGCTCTCGGCTCCGACGGCGGCCGGCACGTTCTTGACCGCCCCGCCGAGGAAGCGCGCACCGTTCCCGCCCGCCCACGCGGCCATCCGGCGCGCGCCGGCCGGCGACCCGCTGTTGAGCGTCACCAGAGCCCGCCCGTCGAGCACGCCGGCGGCCGGCCGGAGGGCCTCGATGGTGTCGTCGTACGTGGTGAGACACGCGACGACCAGCCGGCCGGCCCCGACCGCCTCCTGCACCGTCCGGGCGGGCACGGCCCCCTTGGCGACGAGTGGCGCGGCCTTCGACGCGGTCCGGTTCCAGACGGTCGTCGGGTGCCCGGCGTCGATGAACGCCCGGGCCAGCGCGCTCCCCATCGAGCCCAGCCCGAGGACGGTCACGGGTACGGGGTGGTGGTGGCCTGGCATGGGTGTGCTCCTGTCAGGAGGGGGCGGTGGATGCGTGATCCATGCTGCGAGGGCGGCAACGGGCCCACAAGTACTGACAAATTTGTCTGTGGGATCCCCACCGCCATACTCGGTCGACGCACCCACCCCCGGAGGCCGCCCGCGTGACCCTTCAGCCCGAGCCCGTCCGCACCCCCCGGCTCACCCTGCTCCCCCTCGCCGTTCACCACGCCGAGGAGATGGCCGGGGTGCTGGGCGCCCCGGCGCTCTACGGCTTCATCGGTGGCGCCCCGCCCACCCCGCAAGCGCTGCACGCCCGCTACGAGCGGCTCGTCGCGGGATCGCCCGAGCCCGGGGTCTCCTGGTGCAACTGGGTCGTTCGGCTCCGGGACGGAGGGAGCCTCGTCGGGACCGTGCAGGCGACCGTCGACGGCAGGGAGGCCGCCGAGGTCGCCTGGATCGTGGGAGCCCGGTGGCAGGGGCGTGGGATCGCCGTCGAGGCGGCGCGGGGGCTTGTCGGGTGGCTCGGCGCGCAAGGGGTGCGGACCCTCGTCGCGCACATCCACCCCGACCACGCGGCGTCCGCGGCCGTCGCCACCGCCGTCGGGCTCGCACCCACCGACGAGTGGCACGACGGGGAGGTCCGATGGCGGCTCCGGGCGCCGTCGGGCCCGGTCCCGCCGGACGTGGGCCTCCGGCGGGACTACTGACCTACGGGCGAGGCCTCAGCGGCCCGTGTCGCCCGCCGACGCCATGGCCATGTCGCGGGCACGATCCCCGACCGGAACCGAAGCCGACCCCGAACCCGACCCCGAACCCGACGCCGACTCCGCGCCGGCGGGCGTCGGCGCCGCGGTGTTGAGACGTATCTCCTGGACCCCGCGCCGCATCCCCGAGCGCAGGCGCTTCGACAGCGGGCGCTCCACGAGACGGTGTATCAGCCAGGACGCGACCAGCATGGCGGCCGTCACCGAGGTGACGAGGGCGACGGGCGGGACCCGGTCGCGGAAGTGGTGGATGAGCGTGATGCCCACCGCCATGTGGATCACGTAGAGCGGGTACGTGATCGCTCCCGCGGTCTTCAGCCAGCGCCACTGGATGCGGTCGAGGAAACCGAGCGCGACGGCCGCGATCGCGAGGAAGCCGAGTGCGATGACCAGCCGCGCGGGCCAGGTCGGCAGCTGCTCCGAGAGCTGGAGGCCGAGGTTCGTCCGCATCCGTCCGCGGACGTACTGCTGGGCGAGGAGGAACTGGACCCCGACGATCGCCCACAGCAGCATGGTGGGCCGGTAGCGGTGCATCAGGTAGAAGGCGATGCCGGCTATGAAGTACGGCGCGTACTGCGGCATCGAGAAGAAGTGGAGCAGCCGGAAGTCGGTGGTCGGTGCGGCGACCGCCGCCAATGTCCAGATTCCGCAGAAAATGACGCAATTGCGATAGGTGACGCCGCGGAACACGACAAGCGCGAAGAGTGCGTAGAACTTGAGCTCCACGAACAGCGTCCAGTACGAGTGGTCCACATGCCCGACGCCCAGACCGCCCTGCATCATCGTCAGGTTGACGAGGACGTCGCTCCACTCCTCTATGTGACGGAGTTCCTTGACCTCAGGCAGGAGGTAGAGGGTGAGCGCGGTCAGCGCGATGCCCGCCCAGTAGGCGGGGAACAGCCGGGACACCCGGGACACGGCGAAATCGCCGACGGTGCGTCCCCAGACGCTCATGCAGATGACGAAGCCGCTGACGATGAAGAAGATCTCGACACCGAGCCAGCCGTACACCGCGAAGGGCCGGAGCGCGGGGAACAGCTCGGCCGTGTTCCTGTCCCATGCCGTATTGAGGCCTATGTAGTGGTAAAGCACCACGACCAGGGCTGCGGTGATCCGGATGCCGTCCAGCGCGAAGAGACGCGTGCCCGGCTCTTTCTTGCTGTCGGCTCCCCTGATTCCGGGCATGGCGGGGCCTCCCCTCGAATGGATATTCCAGAGGGACCGTACAGTCGACGCACAGAATCCACACAGCCGGGGGGTTCGTGTCCTTGCTCACTCAGGTGAGCGCATCGGCCGACTCCCGTGTCACTCCCCGCTCTCGCGCCCCGTCCGTGAGCGGGTCCGGCGTCCCGGCCCGCCGGCGGTGCCGCGTCCTTCGCTCCCAGGCCGTCAGAGCAGCCGACAGGATCAGTGCCGCCGTCCCCGCCGCCAGGCCCGCTCGTAGGCCTGGTGGGTGGAAGTCGCAGGTCACCGACGTCCGGCCGTCGATCCTGGTCGCCACCAGGCCGCCGTACGAGTCGGCGGGGCGGTCGTCGCAGGTCCAGCCCGCGATGCGCGGGGACGCGAGCACCACCGTCCCCTTCGTTCCCGGCGGGAGTTCGGCGCGGATGCCGCTGTCGGTGACCTGGACGGAGGTGATCGAGGCCGCCGCCCTCGCGCGCAGGGCGTCCACCGCCGTCCTCAGCCGCTCGCGGTCCAGGCAGCCGACCTGGTGGCCGCGTGTGCCGTTGCCTTTCAGGACCGGCTTCGTGCCCGCCGTCCCCTGCGGGCCCAGCGAGGTGAGCGCGGCCCGCCACTTCGGCATCCCGCCCGCGAGCCTCACCGTCCGACCGCCGGGACCGAGCCGGGCGGTCCCCCGCATGTCGGGCGCCCAGAGGAAGACCTCGCTGCCGACCGGGCAGACCCCGTCGGCGGGCAGCGTGTAGACGGACGCGCCCAGCAGCATCTCCTGGTTCCGGAACGGCGAGGCCCCGTACCGGGGAGCGTCGGCGCCCTCCGCACGTACCGTCACCAGCGGCAGCGCCTGCTCCGTCCGCACCACCCGGTCGTCCCGCCACCGGGCGCCGACTCCGAACAGCGCGTCCGTCACCGGGTTGTCGAGGCTCTGCAGATTGCGGCCGCGCGAGGTCCAGCCACCGCCGAGCGCGGCCAGCGTCCTCGTCAGCACCTCGGGGGTGTGGCTGCTGTAGTACGCGACGCCCTGGCCACCCAGGAGAAGCGGTTCGTTGCCGGTGATCTGCGGACGGCCGGAGTCGGTGCGGTACTCCGGCCAGCCGTCGGCCTCCGCGAGCGCCGCCGTCCGCCGGTCCTGCTCCGCGCCCCAGGCCGGATAGTCGTCGAGCCGGGACAGCCGCTCCCGGTCCGCGTACGCCGTCGTCGCGGCGGCCTGCCCGACGAGCGACCCCGCGAGGAGCACCGCCGCCACGACCGCGTACCGTCCCCGCCCCCTGGCGGCCGACCACAGCGCGCCGCCGGCCGCCGCGAGGCCGGCGGCGAGCAGAGGGTACGTCCAGCCGGTCACCAGCTCGCTGGCCGTCGCGCCCACGGCGACCGCCGCCACCACGCCCGCTCCGCCGAGCAGCTCCCGCCGTCCCGGCCAGCCATGGGAGAGGGCGAGCCAGGCGGCGAGGACCAGGACGCCGCAGAGAACGAAGGTCTGCCGGTATGGGCTGCCGTTGGGCGTGGCGAAGACATGCCACACCAGGTGCGTGGGCCCCCACTGCATCGACACGGCGACGGCGACGGCGAACCCGGCCCACACCAGGCGCTCCCGCCGCGGCACCTTCCGGTGGAACGGCAGCGCGCCCGCGAGCAGCAGGGTCCCCGTACCGAGGAAAGCGGCGGGCGAGGAGAAGCTGTACGTCGCCGGAAGCAGCCGCGCGAGGAAGTCCGTCCAGTCCACCGGCTGGAACTGCCTCGTCACACCGGGGTACGCGCGCGTGGATCCGAGGAAGACCGGCATCAGGAGCGGCGCGGCGAGCCCGATCCCGAGCAGCACGGTCACCACGGCCCGCACCAGGACACGGATCCTGAGCTCGTTCGCCAGGAGGAGACGGACGAGAAGCACCAGGGCCGCGCCGATGGTGGCCATGTACGCGGTGTAGAAGTTCGCGACCCAGCACACGGCGACGACCGCCGGTCCGAGCAGCGGCCGACGTCCCTCCCGTACCCAGTCGCCGACCAGGCACAGCAGCGGGAAGGCGATCAGACCGTCCAGCCACATCGGGTTGTACGTGGCCTCCATGACGGCCCAGCCGCACAGTCCGTACGAGGCGCCCAGCACCGCCGCCGCCCACCAGGGGCCCGGCCGAAGCCGCAGCAGCGCCACCGTCATGGCGGCCGCCGCGGCGGCCATCTTCAGGATCGTGACGACATAGACCGCGTACTCGATGTCCGCGCGCGGGAAGAGCGCGACGAGGGGCGCGAACGGGCTGCCCAGGTACGTTCCGAGGTCGGGCAGGAAGCTGGTGCCCCAGCCGGACTGCCAGTTGAGGAGCAGCCCGCCCTCGGCCTTCCCGTGCAGCAGGTCCCACAGATGGGCGTGGTACGGGACGAACTGGTTGGACAGGTCGTTGACGCCGCGCCGCTCGGGCCCGAACGGGAAGGTGCGGGCGACGGCGTCTCCCGCGCAGACGGCGAACGCGGTGAGGAACGCGGCGAGGGCGGCGGCGCGGCCCACGATCCGTCTCGTCTGATCAGGCATGATGGTGTGAATATGCCAGTACGGAACGCGAAATTGTGTTCCCCCGGGGCCAGTTCACTCAATGGTCGCCTTGCCGTCATGTTTCGAATCGGCCGACGACATCCGGGTGGGTTGTCGTGGCCGGTGTGCTGCTCTCGATCGTGATCCCGTGTTTCAACGAAGAAGAGATCATCGGTCGCTTCCACGACCATGTGACCACCGAACTCTCCCGCTTCGACGGCGAATTCGAGCTGGTCTATGTGGACGACGGAAGCCATGACCGTACGCTCCCGCTCCTGGAGGAGATCGCCGCCTCCGACCCGCGCGCCCGCTACGTCTCCTTCAGCCGGAACTTCGGCAAGGAGGCCGCGATGCTGGCCGGCCTCCAGCACGCGGAGGGCGACGCCGTCGTCATCATGGACGCGGACCTCCAGCACCCGCCGGAGCTCGTGCACCGCATGGTGGGCCTGTACTCCGAGGGGTACGACCAGGTCATCGCCCGGCGCACCCGCAAGGGCGACCGGGTCACCCGCACGCTGACCGCGCGCGCCTACTACTGGGCGATCAACCGCCTGGTGGACGTGGAGCTGGTGGACGGGGTCGGCGATTTCCGGCTGCTCTCCCGCCGCACCGTCGACGCGATCCTCGAACTCACCGAGTACAACCGATTCTCCAAGGGCCTTTTCGCCTGGGTCGGATTCCGCACCACCACATTCGAGTACGAGAATGCGGTGCGTGAGGAGGGCCGCTCGAAATGGACCTTCGGAAAGCTGCTCAACTACGGACTCGACGGGCTGCTCTCCTTCAACAACAAGCCGCTCCGGGCCGCCGTGTACATGGGAATGATCCTCGTCTCCGTGGCTCTGGCATACGCGGCCTGGATCGTCGGCGTCGCCCTGGTGAAGGGCGTGGAAACCCCCGGATACGTCACGCTGCTCGTCATCGTCACGGCGCTGGCCGGGGTGCAGATGGTGATGCTGGGGCTGGTCGGCGAGTACGTGGGCCGCATCTATTACGAGGTGAAGCGCCGCCCGCACTTCCTGGTGAAGGCGACGAACGCGGACGTTCCGGGGCCGATCGGTCCGCGGGCCGCCACCACCCGAACACGTGAGTCGTTGATCGAGGCAGTCGCGTCGAAGTAGTGGCCCAGGCCACGGCGACTGCCTAACATCGATCAACGCAAGGCCGTTGATCCCGCCCGTCGCCCGACCACCACCCCTCAACGAGGCTCCCCCAGACTCCGTCCGGGGGGACCCCCATCGCGCCACACCTGTTGAACGACCCACGCCGGGAGGCTCCTTTGCACCGCCGCACTGCGCTCTCCGTCTCCGCCGCGCTCCTCGCCGCGGCCCCGCTCCTCGCCGCATGCGGTGGTGAGCCCCACCCAGGGGCCGCTGCGGTCGTCGGCGGCGAACGGATCGAGGTGTCCAGCCTCCAGGCGCAGGTGCGCGACGTCCGGACCGCGCAGCAGGCGTCGCCGCAGGCGGCGGAGCTGATCCAGGCGACCGGGGACCTCAGCCGCGAGAAGCTCAACGTGATGATCTTCGACAAGGTCGTGGACAAGGTCGCCGCGGACAACGGGATCACCGCCTCCCGCGGGGAGATCCAGAAGGCGCGCGGCGAGTTCGCCGAGCAGAGCGGCGGCGAGACCCAGCTCGCCGCGATGCTGCTCCAGCAGCAGGGCATCGCCCCCGACCAGATCGACACGGTCGTCCGCCGCACGGTCCTCATGAACAAGATCGCCGCGAAGCTCGGCATCGAGAACACCCCCGAGGGCCAGCA
This sequence comes from Streptomyces sp. NPDC056222, assembly GCF_042264065.1. Lineage (NCBI taxonomy): Bacteria > Bacillati > Actinomycetota > Actinomycetes > Kitasatosporales > Streptomycetaceae > Streptomyces > Streptomyces sp. NPDC056222. The sequence continues at coordinate 12,895 of NZ_JBHJTL010000105.1, forward strand.
GAAGCTCACCGAGGTCTTCACGGCCGCGTCGAAGGCGCTCGACATCGACGTGAACCCGCGCTTCGGCGCCTGGGACGACAAGAAGATCCAGCTGGGCACGTACACCCCGTCCTGGGTGCGCCCGATCACCCAGGACCAGGCGGCCGCGGAAGCGGGCGCCTAGAGGGTGCCCGCCCCACGTAAGGTCGAAGGGTGAACGCTGAAGCACCCGTCGAGCCCGGCCGTATCGTTCTGCTCACCGCCAGCCACCGCGTGGCGCCCGGACTGCTGTCCTGGCCCGCGTGGCAGGCGCTGCACGGAGCGGACCGGGTGCTGTGCGGCGACGAGCACCACCCGCAGCTGCCGTACCTCCGCGAGGCGGGTGTCGCCGTCGAGCACGCCCGCCCCGCCGCGCAGGAGCTCGTCGACGCCTGTGCCGGGGGACGGACCGTCGTGGTCCTGCCCTCCGGCGAGGGCGACCAGGCCCTGACCGACGGGCTCGCCCGGCTGGCCGGCTCCGGCCGCGTCACCATGCCCGACCTGGAGCTCCTGCCCGGCTCGTACGACCTGCCCGGCGCCCGCCTCCTCGACCTGGTGCAGGTCATGGACCGCATCCGCCGCGAATGCCCGTGGTCCTCGCAGCAGACGCACAAGGGGCTCACCAAGTACGGCATCGAGGAGGCGTACGAACTCGTCGAGGCCATCGAGGACGGCGACCGCGGCGAGCTGCGCGAGGAGCTCGGGGACGTCCTCCTCCAGGTCGTCTTCCACGCCCGGATCGCCGAGGACCACGAGGAGGAGCCGTTCTCCGTCGACGACGTGGCCGGGACGATCGTGGAGAAGCTGATCCACCGGCACCCGCACGTCTTCGGCGACGCGACGGCCGAGACGCCGGAGGAGGTCAAGGAGCACTGGCTGCGCACGAAGGCGATCGAGAAGCAGCGCGCGTCGGTGACCGACGGGGTGCCACTGGGGCAGCCCGGGCTCGCGCTCGCCGCGAAGCTGGCGGGCCGGGTACGCACGGCCGGCCTGGACGTGGCCCTGCCGACGGGCGAGGGCATCGGCTACGAGCTGCTCGCCCTGGCCGCCCGCGCGGAGGCCTCCGGCGTCGACCCGGAGGCGGCACTGCGGGCCGCGGCCCGCGCCTACCGCGACACGATCCGCGCGGCGGAGGGCGTTCCGACCGCCTGAGCCTCAGGGCAGGCGGGGAGCGCGGGCCTCGGGGTTGTGCCAGAAGGGTTCCGGGGGCTCGATGAGCCACTCGGCGGTGGAGGCCGGGCGGGGGCGGAGACGGCCCGTGGCCGGCAGGTGGTCGTGGTGGAGCCGGGCCGCGCCGAGGTGCTCCAGGACGGGCAGGGTCTCGGCGAGGAAGCCGGGCGGGCCCGCGAGGTACACGTCGTGGGAAGGCCAGTTGCCGCAGGCGTACAGCGCGTGGATCAGCCGCTCGGTCGCCTGGTCGCGCGGGTGGTCCGGCGCGGAGGCTATGTATGTGACGTTCAGCCCGGGTATCCGCTCCTTCAGGCGCGCGACGTCCTCCCGCCCGTACAGGTACTCCTTGGCCCGGGCGACCAGGAAGAGCCGGGCCTCGGTCCCCTCGGGCCCCCCGGCCACCTCCTCGAGGAGCGCCTTGACCGGCGCCCAGCCGGTGCCTGCCGCGATATAGGTCCGGGGTGCGTCCGGCGCCGTCCGTGAGATCAGCGCGCCGCCGGGCGCGCTCAGCCGCAGCGGCTCGCCCTCGCGCACCTCGTCGACGAGCGCGGTGCTCATCGCGCCGCCCGGGATCCGGCTGATGTGCAGATCCACGGTGCCGTCCGCCCGGGCCGCGTTGGCCAGGGAGTACGTCCGCCACACCCGGGGGACCCGCAGCGAGCTGACGCCCGCGTACTGCCCGGGCAGATACGTGAAGGGCCGGCGCGGGCGCAGCGTCAGCACCGCCAGGTCCTCGCCGAGCCGCTCGTGGCGCGCCACGACGGCGTCCCACCAGGCCGGTTCCCCGTCCTCCGCCGCCGCCTCGGCGCCCCGCATCATCAGGTCGGCGACGTACCCGTACGCCTCGGTCCACGCCTTCTCGGCCTCGACGGTCCAGGCGGCCCCGGCGGTGTGCGCGAAGGCGGCGGTCACGCTGGCCCCGACGGCGGCGTAGAGGGCGGGCGTCGCCAGGAACTTGCGGTGGTCGCGGCCCAGATGGGCGAGGTAGCGCGGAAGCGCGGGGTCCTCCAGATGGGTCACCACATGGGTGAGCGCGGCGAAGAGCCGGTCGCGCTGGGGGCGCATGTCCTCGGGGAAGAGCTCGCGGACGCCCGGGTTGTTCCAGAAGAGATGGGAGTAGAAGAACGCGACGGCGTGTTCGGCCCGTCTCTCGACGACGGCGAACGTGCTCCTGAGCAACTGGGCATCCACTCCGGAGAATCTAGGGGGTGCCCGGCGGATCTCGACCGTGGACGCAACGACACGTGACGGTTGCCCCGCCCGCCGGTTCTCGCGCACCCCCGCGGGACCACGCGCCGCCGGCCCCCGGGCCTCCGCCACCGACCACGGGCCCCCCGGCCTCCGGCGGGCCGGTGTCGTGGCGACCTTGTACCGTCTCAGGGTGAGCACGCCCCCCGCCGAACCCCCCGCCCCCGAGCTCTTCACCTGGGAGTTCGCGACCGATCCGTACCCCGCCTACGCCTGGCTGCGCGAGCACGCGCCCGTCCATCGGGCGAAGCTGCCCAGCGGGGTCGAGGCCTGGCTGGTGACGCGGTACGCGGACGCCCGGCAGGCCCTCGCCGACCAGCGCCTGTCGAAGAACCCGGCGCACCACGACGAGCCCGCGCACGCCAAGGGGAAGACGGGGATCCCGGGAGAGCGCAAGGCCGAGCTGATGACGCATCTGCTCAACATCGACCCGCCCGACCACACCCGGCTGCGCCGGCTGGTCTCGAAGGCGTTCACGCCGCGCCGGGTCGCCGAGTTCGCACCGCGGGTGCAGGAGCTTACGGACCGGCTGATCGACTCGTTCGCGGCGAAGGGCGAGGCGGACCTCATCCACGAGTTCGCGTTCCCGCTGCCCATCTACGCGATCTGCGACCTGCTCGGCGTTCCGCGCGAGGACCAGGACGACTTCCGGGACTGGGCCGGGATGATGATCCGGCACGGCGGAGGGCCGCGCGGCGGGGTGGCGCGGTCGGTCAAGAAGATGCGCGGCTATCTGGCGGAGCTGATCCACCGCAAGCGGCTCGACCCGGGCGACGATCTGATCTCGGGGCTCATCAAGGCGTCCGACCACGGCGAGCACCTCACCGAGAACGAGGCCGCCGCCATGGCCTTCATCCTTCTCTTCGCGGGGTTCGAGACCACGGTCAACCTGGTCGGCAACGGCGTGTACGCCCTGCTGCGCAACCCGGGCGAGCGCGAGCGGCTCCAGGCCTCGATCGCGGCGGGGGAGCGGGGACTCCTGGAGACCGGTGTCGAGGAGCTGTTGCGCTACGACGGGCCGGTGGAGATGGCGACCTGGCGGTACGCGATGGAGCCGCTGACCATCGGCGGGCAGGAGATCCCGGCGGGCGACCCGGTCCTCGTCGTGCTCGCCGCCGCCGACCGTGACCCGGCGCGCTTCGACGAGCCGAACACCCTTGATCTGTCGCGGCGGGACAACCAGCACCTGGGGTACGGGCACGGCATCCATTACTGCATCGGCGCTCCGCTCGCCCGGCTGGAGGGACAGATCGCGCTCGCGACGCTCCTGACTCGCCTGCCGGACCTGCGACTTGCCGCCGATCCTGCCGATCTGCGGTGGCGCGGCGGGCTCATCATGCGTGGATTGCGCACGCTTCCGGTCGAGTTCTCCCCTTTGGGTGGCTGACGGTCCGTCAAGACTGTGACTTTTACGTGATCTCCGCTGCATCGACTTGTTACTGACGTTCGAATGCCGCTACGTTCACCGTCATCTCAGCAGTCACGCGAAAGGCCCTCCGTATGCGCTCCGGGAACGGACGACACCGCAGACCCCGCCAGGCCCCCGCCATAGTGGTCGCCGCAGGCGTGACCGGATCCGCGCTGGCGATGCCGCTGCTCGCCGCGGGCTCCGCCTCCGCCGCCGACGCCGCCACCTGGGACCGGGTGGCCGAGTGCGAGACGGGCGGCCTGTGGAGCGCACACTTCGGCAACGGCCTCTACGGCGGACTGCAGTTCACGCAGGAGACCTGGGAGACGTACGGCGGTCTGGCGTACGCGACCAGTGCGGACCTCGCGAGCCGTGCCCAGCAGATCGCGGTTGCCGACAAGGCGCTCGCCGCCGGCTCCACGCAGTGGGCCACCTGCGCCCCGATCGCCGGACTGACGAACGACGGCCTCGCGCCCGGCGTCGACCCGGGGCCTGCGATCACTCCGGAGGAGCCCACGGGCCCGGTCGAGGAGTCGAACCGGACGGCGGGCCTTCCGGCCACCCCCGGGGCCACCACCCCCGAGACCGTCACCCCCGGGACCACCGCGCCCTCGACGTCGAGCCCGACCGCCGTCCCCGAGACCTCCGTCACGCCTTCCGCGCCGGCGACTCCGGGCACCGGTAAGCACCGCGGTGACGCGGCCCCGGAGGAGACGGCCAATCCGGGCAAGAGTGGTGAAAACGGTCGACATGCCGCACCAACGGACACTCCGGCTGATGCGCCGACAGGCGAGGCGACCCCGGGCGGGAATGGGGAGAAGTCGGACAGTACGGATGTAGCGGGCTCCGGGGATGTCAAGGACTCCAAGGACTCCGCGGGTGTTACGGACACCAAGGGCAACTCGGGCGAATACACCGTCAAGCCCGGCGACAACCTCACCGACATTGCACGGGAGAACGAACTCCCGGGCGGCTGGGGCGCTCTCTATGACGCCAACCGCTCGACGGTGGGTGCCGATCCCGACCTCATCATCCCTGGCCAGAGCCTCGACCTGACGATCGATCTCCTCCCGTCGAAGGGGTAGTTCGGGGCTGTATGTCCGGTTCTGTGCAACTGAGACATGGGTCTCTTTGCCTCAACTGGCATATCGCGTCCGCAAAGTTTGCTTCCGTCACCTCTCACCTGCGTAAACACCCTTCGTCCCGAAGTGGGTACGGGCGATATTTCCCCAATGGGCCTCTTTGAACTTCGGAGAGGTCTGTGTCTACGGTCAGCACCGCTCGCCACCGCGGGCCCCGTCGACCGATACGCCGAATCCTGCCGTCGGCCGATGGGAACAGTCGTCGCGTCATGCGCCGAAGGCAGGAGCGGGGGACCCAAGGTAAGTGCCGCCCCCGGCCGTTGAGACAGGCGGCCGAGGACGCGGCTTGGGGTGAAGCCGCGCGCTAGGTCGCGCGGCCGGGCAACTCACATGGCCCGAACCCGACAGCTCACCTCGTAGGCGTCGGTGAGGAGATTCCCCATGCTGTTTTCCGCCAAGGGCAAACACCGTCGTGCCTCCAAGGCCACCCGCGCCGTCGCCCTCGCCGGCATCGCCGGTGTCGCCGTCGCCGCGCCGCTCATGACCGCCGGGTCCGCCTCGGCCGCGACCGCCTCCGAGTGGGACGTCGTCGCCCAGTGCGAGTCCGGCGGCAACTGGGCCATCAACACCGGCAACGGCTACTACGGCGGCCTGCAGTTCTCCGCCTCCACCTGGGCCGCCTACGGTGGCACCGCGTTCGCCGCCACCGCCGACCAGGCCTCGAAGTCGCAGCAGATCCAGATCGCCGAGAAGGTCCTGGCCGGCCAGGGCAAGGGTGCCTGGCCGAGCTGTGGCGTGGGCCTCTCCGGCGCCGCGTACACCGGCGCCGCCGAGAGCGCGCCGGCCCAGGCCGCTCCGGCCGCCCCCGAGCGCAAGGCCGAGCAGCCGACGACCCGCAGCGAGCAGCGGACCGCCCCGAAGGCCGAGGCGAAGACCGTCACCACCCCGACCGGCAAGAAGGTCGCGAAGGGTGACGGCGAGTACAAGGTCGTCGCCGGCGACACCCTGAGCAAGATCGCCGCCGCCCAGAAGGTCGAGGGCGGCTGGGAGAAGCTCTTCGAGCTGAACAAGGACGTCGTCGAGGACGCCGACCTGATCCACCCGGGCCAGCAGCTTCACCTGAAGTGAGCCCGGCGGTTCGCGTGAGTCCGGCGGCTCACGCGGCCCCTCCGACCCTCCCGCGGTGACCACCCCGGCCCGGCGCACCCTCCCCCGTGTGTGCCGGGCCGGGGTTCCGCGTTTCCCGGCTCCGCGTGCGCCCGGGTTCCCGGATGCGGGGTTCCCGTAGCCCCTCACCCCGCGTTACCGGTGAGTAGGTCTGGGGTGTTTTGACCCGGGATACCTGCCCTCGGGTCCTTTTTCGTCCCAGGGGGCGGGCGCCGGGCGGGCCGGAGCCCCGGAGCCGGTTAGGCTCTTGGCGCAAGGCCAAAGCGACCCTGCACAGCAAGCGTCACATCTAGCGTCACATCCCAGAAGGAGATGCTCGTGCCGTCCATCGACGTCGTCGTAGCCCGGGAAATCCTGGACTCCCGAGGCAACCCCACGGTCGAGGTCGAGGTCGGCCTCGACGACGGCAGCACCGGTCGTGCTGCTGTTCCGTCCGGTGCCTCCACCGGTGCGTTCGAGGCCATTGAGCTCCGTGACGGAGACAAGAACCGCTACCAGGGCAAGGGCGTCGAGAAGGCCGTCCTCGCCGTGATCGAGCAGATCGGCCCGGAGCTCGTCGGCTACGACGCCACCGAGCAGCGCCTGATCGACCAGGCCATGTTCGACCTGGACGCCACGGACAACAAGGCCTCGCTCGGCGCCAACGCCATCCTCGGCGTCTCCCTCGCCGTCGCGCACGCCGCGTCCGAGGCCTCCGACCTCCCGCTCTTCCGCTACCTGGGCGGCCCGAACGCGCACCTGCTGCCCGTTCCGATGATGAACATCCTGAACGGCGGCTCGCACGCCGACTCCAACGTGGACATCCAGGAGTTCATGATCGCGCCCATCGGCGCGGAGTCCTTCTCCGAGGCCCTGCGCTGGGGCACCGAGGTCTACCACACCCTCAAGGCCGTCCTGAAGACGAAGGGCCTGTCCACCGGCCTCGGCGACGAGGGCGGCTTCGCCCCGAACCTGGACTCCAACCGCGAGGCGCTCGACCTCATCCTGGAGGCCATCAAGCAGGCGGGCTACGCCCCGGGCAAGGACATCGCGCTGGCGCTCGACGTCGCCGCGTCCGAGTTCTACAAGGACGGCTCGTACGAGTTCGAGGGCAAGTCCCGCACGGCCGCCGAGATGACCGAGTACTACGAGGAGCTCGTCTCCTCGTACCCGCTGGTCTCCATCGAGGACCCGCTGTTCGAGGACGACTGGGCCGGCTGGAAGGTGCTCACCGACAAGCTGGGCTCCAAGGTCCAGATCGTCGGCGACGACCTGTTCGTCACCAACCCTGAGCGCCTCGCCCGCGGCATCGAGGAGGGCACCGCCAACGCCCTGCTCGTCAAGGTCAACCAGATCGGTTCGCTGACCGAGACCCTGGACGCCGTCGAGATGGCCCAGCGCAACGGCTTCAAGTGCATGATGTCCCACCGCTCCGGTGAGACCGAGGACGTCACCATCGCCGACCTGGCCGTCGCCACCAACTGCGGCCAGATCAAGACCGGTGCCCCGGCCCGCTCCGAGCGCGTCGCCAAGTACAACCAGCTCCTGCGCATCGAGGAGATCCTCGACGACGCCGCGGTCTACGCCGGCCGCAGCGCCTTCCCGCGCTTCAAGGGCTGACACCGGCTCACGGGCCGACACCGGCTCAGGCCGGCGTCGGCCCAGGGCCGGTAGCGGCTCAAGGGCCGTCCAGCCCGTCGTACATACGTCCCCGCACCCGGTCCCGTACCGTGTGCGGGGACGCACGCTTTACGGCGCAGGAGAAGGGGAGGCGACACGACATGGCCGCGAAGGACCGGGACCGGTTCTCGACCGCGACCCGGATCAGGCTGCTCGGCGAGCAGACCGCCGCCCGTGTCTACCGCTCCCAGACCCGCCGTCAGGCCCGCCGCTCGCGGCTCACCGGCCGCGCGGCCTTCCTCGCCCTGGTCGTCTGCTCGCTGGTGGTGGCGCTCGCCTACCCCATGCGGCAGTACGTCTCCCAGCGCGGCGAGATCGCCGAGCAGGAGCGCCAGGCCGCCGAGGCCGCCGCCCGGGTCGAGGAGCTGAGGGACGAGAAGGCCCGCCTCCAGGACCCGGCCTACGTCCGCCGCCTCGCCCGCGAGCACCTGCACTACGTGCTGCCCGGCGAGACAGGCTTCACCGTGAACGACCCCGAGGCCGAGCGCGCCCGGCGCGAGGATCAGAGCGCGGCCGACCGCCCCTGGTACTCCGACCTCTGGGACGGCGTCGACCGGGCCGACGCGAGCCGTTAGCGCCCCGGCGCGAGATGATGGGCCCACACCCCGGGCCCGGCCGGCCCCATCGCGGTCCGGTCCGTCCCACGCGACCGGGCCCGCCCGGAAGCAGACCGCCCCCGACGAGAAGACAGACGCAGGCATGGAAACGCCCCCTCCGCAGACCGCACGCACCGAGCCCACCGACGCGGACGTCGCCGCCTTCGAGGAACAGCTCGGCCGCCCGCCCCGGGGGCTGCGCGCCATCGCGCACCGCTGCCCCTGCGGCAACCCGGACGTCGTCGAGACCGCGCCGCGGCTCCCGGACGGCACGCCGTTCCCCACCACGTACTACCTGACGTGCCCCCGCGCGGCCTCGGCGATCGGCACGCTGGAGGCCAACGGGGTCATGAAGGAGATGCAGGCCCGGCTCGGCACCGACCCGGAGCTGGCCGCCGCCTACCGGGCCGCGCACGAGGACTACATCGCCCGCCGTGACGCCATCGAGGTCCTGGAGGGATTCCCGAGCGCCGGAGGAATGCCGGACCGGGTCAAGTGCCTGCACGTCCTCGTCGGCCACTCGCTGGCCGCTGGCCCCGGGGTGAACCCCCTGGGCGACGAGGCGCTCGCGATGCTGCCCGAGTGGTGGGCCAAGGGCCCGTGCGTCACGCCGTGCGCGGAAGAGAAGGAGTCCGCCCAGTGACCCGGGTCGCCGGAATCGACTGCGGCACGAACTCCATCCGCCTCCTCGTCGCCGACGTGCACCCCGACACCGGCGAGCTGATCGAGCTCGACCGGCGGATGACGATCGTCCGGCTCGGGCAGGGCGTCGACAAGACCGGGCGGCTCGCGCCCGAGGCGCTGGAGCGGACCTTCGCGGCCTGCCGTGAGTACGCGGCCGTCATCAAGGAGCTGGGCGCGGAGAAGCTCCGCTTCGTGGCCACCTCCGCCTCCCGCGACGCCGAGAACCGCGACGACTTCGTCTCCGGCGTCCTGGACATCCTGGGCGTCGAGCCCGAGGTGATCTCCGGCGACCAGGAGGCCGAGTTCTCCTTCACCGGCGCCACGGCCGAGCTGCACGGCACGGAGAAGTACCTCGTCGTGGACATCGGCGGCGGCTCGACCGAGTTCGTCGTCGGCAACAAGCACGTCGAGGCCGCACGGTCCGTCGACATCGGCTGCGTACGGCTCACCGAGCGGCATGTCCGCAGCGACCCGCCGGCCGCCGCCGAGATCGCCGCGATCCGCGCCGACATCCGCGCCGCGCTCGACCTCGCCGAGCAGACCGTCCCGATCCGCGCGGCCGAGACGCTCGTCGGGCTCGCGGGCTCCGTGACCACGGTCGCCGCGATCGCGCTGGGACTCCCGGAGTACCGGTCGGAGAAGATCCACCACTCCCGGATCTCGTACGAGCAGGTCCAGGAGATCGTCACGTCGCTGATCGGCTCCACCCACGCCGAGCGCGCCGCGATCCCCGTGATGCACCCCGGGCGGGTCGATGTGATCGTCTCCGGTGCTCTCGTCCTGCTGGAGATCATGGAGCGGACCGGGGCCCGCGAGGTCGTCGTCAGCGAGCACGACATCCTCGACGGAATCGCACTGTCCGTGGCATAACGGGCACCCGGTGGCACGTCCGGAAACGGTCCGCCGAGAAAGTTCGTGAAGTTCTTCACAAGGAAAAGGGCCCTGATGGGGGCCATGGAGGGCCTTCTGAGCCTCCAACGCCCCTGTCGGGGCTCTTTCGTAGGCGGGGAGCGTTGTTCGCTCGATGTTTCCATCGCGTGAACGGGCCCTGTGGTTCAGCGTTAATGACAGCTCTCCGGGCCAGTTCAGTAGGGGTGAACAACGTTCACCCCCGCACCCTGGTTCCTTTGCACGACCATGACCTAGGTCACGTGGGCGGCGGAGTGTAGCAGAGGTCCCCCGAGACCTTGTGAAGGGGCGCACGAGCGACCCCCCTGGGAGGGGTGGATACTCGGATGCATGAGCACCACGGAGCGTCCCAGGATCCTCGTAGTAGGCGGTGGGTACGTAGGCCTGTACGCAGCACGACGCATTCTGAAGAAGATGCGTTATGCGGAAGCGACCGTCACGGTCGTCGACCCGCGCTCGTACATGACGTACCAGCCCTTCCTCCCCGAAGCCGCCGCAGGCAGCATCTCGCCGCGCCATGTCGTCGTCCCGCTGCGACGCGTCGTGCGTGGAGCCGAGGTGCTCACCGGTCGCGTCACCACCATCGATCAGGACCGCAAGGTCGCCACGGTCGCGCCGCTCGTCGGCGAGGCCTACGACCTGCCGTTCGACTACCTGGTCATCGCGATGGGCGCGGTCTCCCGCACCTTCCCGATCCCCGGCCTCGCCGAGCAGGGCATCGGCATGAAGGGCGTGGAGGAGGCCATCGGCCTTCGCAACCACGTCCTGGAGCAGCTGGACAAGGCCGACTCGACGACCGACGAGGACGTCCGCCGCAAGGCGCTGACCTTCGTCTTCGTGGGCGGTGGCTTCGCCGGCGCGGAGACCATCGGCGAGGTCGAGGACATGGCCCGCGACGCGGCGAAGTACTACACCAACGTGAAGCGCGAGGACATGCGCTTCATCCTGGTCGACGCCGCCGACAAGATCCTTCCCGAGGTCGGCCCGGAGCTGGGCCGCTGGGGCAAGGAGCACCTCGAGGGCCGCGGTGTCGAGATCTACCTCTCGACGTCGATGGACTCCTGCGTCGACGGCCACGTCGTGCTGAAGAACGGCCTCGAGGTCGACTCCAACACGATCGTGTGGACCGCGGGCGTCAAGCCCAACCCGGCGCTCGCCCGCTTCGGCCTCCCGCTCGGCCCGCGCGGCCACGTGGACGCCCAGCCGACGCTCCAGGTCACCGGCACCGACTACATCTGGACCGCGGGCGACAACGCCCAGGTTCCGGACCTCGCCGCCCGCAAGGCCGGTGTGGAGAACGCCTGGTGCCCGCCGAACGCCCAGCACGCGCTGCGTCAGGCGAAGGTCCTCGGCGACAACGTGGTCTCCGGCATGCGGGGCTTCCCGCAGAAGGAGTACTCGCACTCCAACAAGGGTGCCGTGGCGGGCCTCGGCCTCCACAAGGGCGTCGCGATGATCGTCATGGGCAAGATGAAGATCAAGCTCAAGGGCCGTCTCGCCTGGTACATGCACCGTGGCTACCACGGCATGGCCGTGCCGACCTGGAACCGCAAGATCCGCGTCTTCGCCGACTGGACCCTCGCGATGTTCCTCAAGCGCGAGGTCGTCTCCCTCGGTGCGATGGAGACGCCGCGCGAGGAGTTCTACGAGGCGGCCAAGCCCGCTCCCGCTCCGGCCGCCGCCGCGAGCCAGGAGAAGGCCAAGGCCTCCTAGCTCCACCGCAGTACACCCCCGTAAGGGCCGTCCGCCATCCGTGGTGCGGACGGCCCTTCGGCATGTCCGCACCGGTCCGTCGGAGTCCGCCCGGGTGTTTTGCCGAGTCGTTGCGCGCCGACGGGACGAAAATCGCCTACGGAGGGTGTTTACGTGGTGACGAGCATTTCTGGGGCACGACATCACGGAGGTGTGCACCATGGCCGACGCCGCATTGCGGCTGACCACTCTCGCGGAGGATCTCCTGGGGGTCCCGCTCCCGGTACGTCTGCGCGCCTGGGACGGCAGCGAGTCCGGCCCCGCGGACGCCCCCGTCCTGATCGTCCGGCAGCGCCGCGCCCTGCGCCGGCTGCTGTGGAAGCCCGGCGAACTGGGCCTCGCCCGCGCCTGGGTGGCCGGTGAGATCGACGTCGAGGGAGACCTCTACGAGGTTCTCGACCGGCTCGCGGGACTGATCTGGGAGCGCGGGGACGAGACCAGGAGCTCCTTGGAGGCCGTACGCGACCCGAAGCTGCGCGCCGCCGCGCGCGCCGTGCTGAAGCTGGCCGGCCCGTACCCGCCGCCCGCGCCGCCCGCCGAGGAGATGCGCCGGCGCACCGGCTCCCGCCACAGCAAGCGCCGCGACAAGCAGGCGATCAGTCACCACTACGACGTGGGCAACGACTTCTACGAGCTGGTCCTCGGGCCGTCGATGGTCTACTCGTGCGCGTACTGGACGGACGGCGGGACCCTGGAGGAGGCCCAGCGCGACAAGCTGGACCTCATCGCCCGCAAGCTGAACCTGAAGGAGGGCGACCGGCTGCTCGACGTCGGCTGCGGCTGGGGCTCCATGGCCATGCACGCGGCCCGCGAGTACGGCGCCCAGGTCGTCGGCATCACCCTCTCCCGCGAGCAGGCCGCCTTCGCCCGCAAGCGGATCGCCGAGGAGGGCCTGACCGACCGGATCGAGATCCGCGTCCAGGACTATCGGGACGTCAAGGACGGCCCGTACGACGCCATTTCGTCGATCGGGATGGCCGAGCACGTCGGCGCGGTCCGCTACCGCGAGTACGCCGACATACTGCACGCCCTCCTCAAGCCGGGCGGTCGGCTGCTCAACCACCAGATCTCCCGCCGCCCCGAGCCGGACGAGGCCGCCTACCAGGTGGACGAGTTCATCGACGCGTACGTCTTCCCGGACGGCGAGCTGGCCCCGATGGGCCGCACCCTCGCCACCCTGGAGGACGCCGGCTTCGAGGTCCGCGACGTCGAGGCCATCCGCGAGCACTACGCCCTGACTCTGCGCCGCTGGGTGGCCAACCTGGAGGGCGACTGGGCTCGCGCCGTACGGAACACCTCGCCGGGCCGGGCGAGGATCTGGCGGCTCTACATGGCCGCCTCCGCGGTCGCGTTCGAGCGCAACCGGATCGGCGTGAACCAGTTCCTCGCGGTGAAGACACCGGAATCGGGCACCTCGGGCGTGGCGCTGCGCTCGCGGGTGTGGAACGAGAAGCCGTAGCCGTACGCACGGCGAAGGGCCGGGCTCCCGTTCAGGGGGAGCC
>NZ_JBHJTL010000106.1:0-26033 GCF_042264065.1 Streptomyces sp. NPDC056222
GGGAATCCCCGGGGCGCCCCCGCCGTTCTCCCGGTATGTCCCGGAACGTGGCCGTTCCGGCGCGTGGTGCCCGTCTCACCCCCCGCACGCGTGAGCACGGTGGCTGCCGGATCGATACGATGGCCTTTCCGGGCCTGACCGGGGGACCCGGAACCTCCCCCAGACTTCGTCCGGGGGGACCCCAAGGAGCGCTCTTGCCAGACGAGGCCCAGCCACTCTCCGCCGCGCAGCCCGACCCGCAGGCCGAGAAGGCCGCGGCGGAACCCGCGACGCCCAAGAACAAGCCCGCGGAGAGCAGGCCCGCGCCCGTGGCCCCCGCCCCGGCACCGGCCTCCACGCCCAAGCCGGCGCCCGCCCCCGTGACCCGTTCAGGTGGCGGCTCGTCCAACCGTGTACGGGCCCGCCTCGCCCGCCTCGGCGTCCAGCGCTCCTCCCCGTACAACCCGGTCCTCGAACCGCTGCTTCGGATCGTCCGTTCCAACGACCCGAAGATCGAGACCGCGACGCTCCGCCAGGTCGAGCGCGCCTACCAGGTCGCCGAGCGCTGGCACCGCGGACAGAAGCGCAAGAGCGGCGACCCGTACATCACGCACCCGCTCGCCGTCACCACCATCCTCGCCGAGCTCGGCATGGACCCCGCCACGCTCATGGCCGGTCTGCTGCACGACACCGTCGAGGACACCGAGTACGGCCTGGACACGCTGCGCCGCGACTTCGGCGACCAGGTCGCCCTGCTCGTCGACGGCGTCACCAAGCTCGACAAGGTCAAGTTCGGTGAGGCCGCGCAGGCCGAGACCGTCCGCAAGATGGTCGTCGCCATGGCCAAGGACCCGCGCGTTCTGGTCATCAAGCTCGCCGACCGGCTGCACAACATGCGCACCATGCGCTATCTCAAGCGGGAGAAGCAGGAGAAGAAGGCCCGCGAGACCCTCGAGATCTACGCGCCCCTGGCCCACCGCCTGGGCATGAACACCATCAAGTGGGAGCTGGAGGACCTCGCCTTCGCGATCCTCTACCCCAAGATGTACGACGAGATCGTCCGGCTCGTCGCCGAGCGCGCGCCCAAGCGCGACGAGTACCTCGCCATAGTGACCGACGAGGTCCAGTCCGACCTGCGCGCCGCCCGCATCAAGGCCACCGTCACCGGACGGCCCAAGCACTACTACAGCGTCTACCAGAAGATGATCGTCCGCGGCCGTGACTTCGCGGAGATCTACGACCTGGTCGGCATCCGCGTCCTCGTGGACACCGTCCGCGACTGCTACGCGGCGCTCGGCACCGTCCACGCGCGATGGAACCCGGTCCCCGGCCGGTTCAAGGACTACATCGCGATGCCGAAGTTCAACATGTACCAGTCGCTGCACACGACGGTCATCGGCCCCAACGGCAAGCCCGTCGAGCTGCAGATCCGCACCTTCGACATGCACCGCCGGGCCGAGTACGGCATCGCCGCCCACTGGAAGTACAAGCAGGATCCCTCCGCCGGGGCCTCCAAGGTGCGGACCGACGTGCCCAAGAGCGCCGGCAAGGACGACCACCTCAACGACATGGCGTGGCTGCGCCAGCTGCTCGACTGGCAGAAGGAGACCGAGGACCCCGGCGAGTTCCTGGAGTCCCTCCGCTTCGACCTGTCGCGCAACGAGGTCTTCGTCTTCACCCCCAAGGGCGACGTCATAGCGCTGCCCGCCGGGGCCACCCCCGTCGACTTCTCCTACGCCGTCCACACCGAGGTCGGCCACCGCACCATAGGGGCCCGGGTCAACGGGCGGCTCGTCCCGCTCGAGTCGACCCTCGACAACGGCGACCTGGTCGAGGTCTTCACCTCCAAGGCCGCCGGCGCCGGGCCGTCCCGCGACTGGCTGGGCTTCGTCAAGTCCCCGCGAGCCCGCAACAAGATCCGTGCGTGGTTCTCCAAGGAGCGCCGCGAGGAGGCGATCGAGCAGGGCAAGGACGCCATCGCGCGGGCCATGCGCAAGCAGAACCTGCCGATCCAGCGCATCCTGACCGGCGACTCGCTCGTCACGCTCGCCCACGAGATGCGCTACAGCGACATCTCCTCGCTGTACGCGGCGATCGGCGAGGGCCATGTCACGGCCCAGTCCATCGTCCAGAAGCTGGTGCAGGCCCTCGGCGGCGAAGAGGCGGCCAACGAGGACCTCGTCGAGACCGCCCCGCCCACGCGCGGCCGCGCCAAGCGCCGCTCCAGCGCCGACCCCGGTGTCGTCGTCAAGGGCGTCGAGGACGTCTGGGTCAAGCTGGCCCGATGCTGTACGCCCGTACCCGGCGACCCGATCATCGGCTTCGTCACCCGCGGCAGTGGCGTATCGGTTCACCGCAGCGACTGCGTCAACGTCGAGTCGCTCTCCCGCGAACCCGAGCGCATCCTCGAGGTCGAGTGGGCGCCCACCCAGTCCTCGGTGTTCCTGGTCGCCATCCAGGTCGAGGCACTCGACCGCTCCAGGCTGCTGTCGGACGTCACCCGGGTCCTGTCGGACCAGCACGTCAACATCCTGTCGGCGGCCGTCCAGACCTCCCGCGACCGGGTCGCCACCTCGCGCTTCACCTTCGAGATGGGCGACCCGAAGCACCTCGGGCATGTCCTGAAGGCCGTCCGCGGCGTGGAGGGCGTCTACGACGTCTACCGCGTCACCTCGGCCCGCAGGCCGTAACGCGGACGCACGAGACGAGAGAAGGGCCCCGGTACCTGTCACAGGTACCGGGGCCCTTCCCGTACGACCGCTGTCAGCCGCCGAACTCCTGCAGACCCTTGAGCGCCTGGTCCAGGAGCGCCTGGCGGCCCTCCAGCTCACGGCCCAGCTTGTCGGCCTTGGCGTCGTTGCCCGCCGCGCGGGCCGCGTCGATCTGCTTCTGCAGCTTGTCGACCGCGTCCTGCAGCTGGCCCGTCAGACCCGCGGCACGCGCGCGTGCCTCCGGGTTGGTCCGGCGCCACTCCGACTCCTCGGCCTCCTGCAGCGCCCGCTCCACCGCGTGCATCCGGCCCTCGACCTTCGGGCGGGCGTCGCGCGGCACGTGGCCGATGGCCTCCCAGCGCTCGTTGATGGAACGGAAGGCCGCACGGGCCGCCTTCAGATCCCCCACGGGCACCAGCTTCTCGGCCTCGACCGCGAGCTCCTCCTTCAGCTTGAGGTTCTCGGTCTGCTCCGCGTCCCGCTCGGCGAAGACCTCGCCGCGCGCCGCGAAGAACACGTCCTGGGCGCCGCGGAAGCGGTTCCACAGGTCGTCCTCGTGCTCGCGCTGGGCGCGGCCCACCGCCTTCCACTCCGCCATCAGCTCGCGGTAGCGGGCGGCCGTGCCACCCCAGTCAGTGGAGTTGGAGAGCGACTCGGCCTCCGCGACCAGCTTCTCCTTGGCCTTGCGGGCCTCCTCGCGCTGCGCGTCCAACGAGGCGAAGTGCGCCTTGCGGCGCTTGGAGAACGCCGAGCGGGCGTGCGAGAAGCGGTGCCACAACTCGTCGTCCGACTTCCGGTCGAGCCGAGGCAGGCCCTTCCAGGTGTCCACGAGCGCGCGCAGCCGCTCACCGGCGGCCCGCCACTGCTCGCTCTGCGCCAGCTCCTCGGCCTCCTTGACCAGAGCCTCCTTGGCGCCCCGCGCCTCGTCGGTCTGCTTGGCCTTCTGGACCTTGCGCTCCTCGCGGCGCGACTCCACCGTCTCGACCAGCTTGTCGAGACGAGTGGTCAGCGCGGCGAGGTCACCCACGGCGTGATGCTCGTCGACCTGCTGCCGGATGTGGTCGATCGCGGCAGTGGCGTCCTTCGCCGAGAGGTCGGTGGTCTTCACCCTCTTCTCGAGGAGGCCGATCTCGACAACCAAGCCCTCGTACTTGCGCTCGAAGTAGGCCAGTGCCTCCTCGGGAGTGCCGGCCTGCCACGATCCGACGACCTTCTCGCCCTCGGCAGTACGCACGTACACGGTGCCCGTCTCGTCGACGCGGCCCCACGGGTCGCTGCTCACAGCGCCTCCTCCACATGATGCCGCTGAGGGGGTTGTGCCCCCTGGGCATCGTCCACAGTTTCCCGGCGGGCCTCGCCCGCCCTCAACAACGCGGATACAGGACCGCGCTGCACAACGCCAATCTAGGCGACCGGCCGCCCGGCTGTCCGCACTCAGCGCGACCGAAATTCAACGGTCACGCCGTGCGTCACTTCTTGGCGACCGTGGCCTTCTCGATGGTGACGGGCTTCTTCGGCGCGCCGTCCTTGGCGCCACCCTCGACCCCGGCCTTCGCGACCTCCTGGACCGCCTTCAGGCCCGCCGCGTCGATCTTCCCGAAGGGCGTGTAGCTCGGGGGCAGCTTCGTGTCCTTGTAGACGAGGAAGAACTGGCTGCCGCCCGTGCCCGGCTGACCGGTGTTGGCCATCGCCACCGTTCCGGCCGGGAACGTCACCGAACCGTCCGCGCCGGCCTTGCCGAGGGAGTCCAGGTTCTCGTCCGGGATGGTGTAGCCCGGCCCGCCGGTGCCGTCGCCCTTCGGGTCGCCGCACTGGAGGACGAAGATGCCGTCGGTGGTGAGCCGGTGGCACTTCGTTCCGTCGAAGTACTTCTTGTCGGCCAGGTGCTTGAAGGAGTTCACCGTCCGCGGGGTCTTCGCCGCGTCCATGGCGATGGAGATGTCGCCCTCGTTGGTCTTCAGGGCCATCGTGTACGTGGCCTTCTTGTCGACGGTCATCGCCGGCTCGGGCGTCGTCGACTCGCTCGCGGTGGGGGTCGGGGCGTCGCTCGCGGCGTCGTCGGAGCCCTTCTTGCCACCGTCGGACAGCGCCACCGAGGCATACACGGCACCACCCGCGGCCAGGACCACGGCCAGCGAGGCTGCGATGACGGTGTTACGGCGCCTGGTCTTCAGCCGCGCCTCCTGCCGTCGCTGCTGCTGCCGTACGTACTTCTCCCTGGCGAGCTGCCGCCGCCGCTGATCGCTGCTGACCACCGGGTCTGCTCCTTGTCGCTCGTGCGTTCCTGCCCTGGCCGGGTGTGCCCGTACCGTATACGGGTTGGCTGTGGAATACGCAGCGCCGGTAGGCTCTGATCTGCCGCTTCCGCTCCGCCGCACCTCTGTGCCGGACGACATTTAAGGACGATCGTGCTGATTGCCGGGTTCCCCGCCGGGGCCTGGGGGACCAACTGCTATCTGGTCGCCCCCGCCGCAGGCGAGGAGTGCGTGATCATCGACCCGGGCCACCAGGCCGCCCAGGGAGTCGAGGAGACGCTCAAGAAGCATCGGCTCAAGCCCGTCGCGGTGGTCCTCACCCATGGCCACATCGACCACGTCGCCTCCGTCGTCCCGGTCTGTGGCGCCCATGACGTACCCGCGTGGATCCACCCCTCCGACCGGTACATGATGAGCGACCCGGAGAAGGCCCTCGGCCGCTCCATCGGGATGCCGCTCATGGGCGAACTGACCGTGGGCGAGCCGGACGACGTGCACGAGCTCACCGACGGCGCGAAGCTGGACCTCGCCGGACTGGAGTTCTCCGTCGCGCATGCGCCCGGTCATACCAAGGGGTCGGTGACCTTCCAGATGCCGCAGACCACGGAGATCCCCTCCGTGTTCTTCTCCGGCGATCTGCTCTTCGCCGGCTCCATCGGACGCACCGACCTGCCCGGCGGTGACATGGACGAGATGCTCGAATCGCTGGCCCGCGTGTGCCTGCCGCTCGACAACTCGACCGTGGTGCTGTCGGGACACGGTCCCCAGACGACCATCGGCCAGGAGCGCGCCACCAACCCGTATTTGCGGGACACGGCCATCGGCCGCAGAGAACGCGGCAGCGCGAAGGCTCCCCGACGAGGAATGTGACGAGACTTTCGTGAGCACCTTTCAGGCCCCCAAGGGCACGTACGACCTGATCCCGCCCCGCTCCGCCACGTTCCTGGCGGTCCGGGACGCGATCTCCACGCCGCTGAAGAACGCCGGCTACGGCTACATCGAGACGCCCGGTTTCGAGAACGTCGAGCTGTTCTCGCGCGGTGTCGGCGAGTCCACGGACATCGTGACCAAGGAGATGTACACCCTCACGACGAAGGGCAACGACAACCTGGCCCTGCGTCCGGAGGGCACCGCGTCCGTGCTGCGCGCGGCGCTCCAGGCCAACCTGCACAAGCAGGGCAACCTGCCGGTGAAGCTCTGGTACTCGGGCTCGTACTACCGCTACGAGCGCCAGCAGGCGGGCCGCTACCGCCACTTCTCCCAGGTCGGCGCCGAGGCGATCGGCGCCGAGGACCCGGCGCTCGACGCCGAGCTGATCATCCTGGCCGACCAGGCGTACCGTTCGCTGGGCCTGCGGAACTTCCGCATCCTGCTGAACTCGCTCGGCGACAAGGAGTGCCGTCCCGTCTACCGCGAGGCGCTCCAGGGCTTCCTGCGCGGTCTCGACCTCGACGAGGACACGCTCCGCCGGGCCGAGATCAACCCGCTGCGCGTGCTCGACGACAAGCGGGCCGACGTCCAGAAGCAGCTGGTCGGCGCTCCGGTGCTGACCGACTACCTGTGCGACGCGTGCAAGGCGTACCACGCCGAGGTGCGCGAGCTGCTCACGGCGGCCGGTGTGGCCTTCGAGGACGACGTGAAGCTGGTGCGCGGGCTGGACTACTACACCCGCACGACGTTCGAGTTCGTCCACGGCGGCCTGGGCTCGCAGTCCGCGGTCGGCGGCGGCGGTCGCTACGACGGCCTCTCCGAGATGATCGGCGGCCCGGCGCTCCCGTCGGTCGGCTGGGCGCTCGGCGTGGACCGCACCGTGCTGGCCCTGGAGGCCGAGGGCATCGAGCTCGACATCCCGTCCTCGACCAGCGTCTTCGCGGTCCCGATGGGCGAGGAGGCGCGCCGGGTGCTCTTCGGCGTGGTCACCGAGCTGCGCCGGGCGGGCGTCGCGACGGACTTCTCGTACGGCGGGAAGGGCCTGAAGGGCGCGATGAAGGACGCCAACCGCTCGGGCGCCCGGTACGCCATCGTCGCAGGCGAGCGCGACCTGGCCGAGGGCGTGGTCCAGCTCAAGGACATGGAGTCCGGCGAGCAGGAGCCGGTGGCCCTGGACAAGCTGGTCGACACCCTCCGGGCGAAGACCGCCTGAAGCGAGTTGTCGTGACGACGGGCCCGGACCGCTTCTCGCGGCCCGGGCCCGCCGCGTTCCCGGCCGTCCTTATGTCCACCGAACGGTGGAACGGTTCCCTCGTGCGGCAGAATGACCCTGCCCAGAAGCCCGCGAGTGATGGATCGGGGATATGACAGACGCAGCCGTTGACGACGCGACGCGCGGCACGATCGGCGCGAGCCGCGCCTTGGCCTGGCTGCTGGTGATCACCGGAGCCGCGGGCCTGCTCGCCGCATGGGTCATCACGATCGACAAGTTCAAGCTCCTCGAGGACCCGAACTTCACCCCGGGCTGCAGCCTCAACCCGATCGTCTCCTGCGGCAACATCATGAAGAGCGAGCAGGCGTCGGTCTTCGGCTTCCCGAACCCGATGCTGGGCCTCGTCACCTACGCGATGGTCATCGCGATCGGTGTCGCCCTCCTCGCGGGCGCCCGCTACCGCCGCTGGTACTGGCTCGGGCTGAACGCGGGCACGTTGTTCGGCGTCGGGTTCTGCACCTGGCTGATGTACCAGTCGCTGTACGAGATCAACGCGCTCTGCCTCTGGTGCTGCCTGGCCTGGGCCGCCACGATCGTCATGTTCTGGTACGTGACCTCGCACAACGTCCGCAACGGTGTGATTCCCGCCCCCCGAGGCCTGCGGACCTTCTTCGACGAGTTCACCTGGGTGCTGCCCGTCCTGCACATCGGGATCATCGGGATGCTGATCCTGACGCGCTGGTGGGACTTCTGGACCTCCTGACCGGCCGGGCGGGACTGTCGGTGGCGTGACCTAGGCTTCATGACGTGGAGCCCGACCTCTTTACCGCAGCCGCCGAAGAACGCCAGGAGAAGGACCCGTCCGCCAGCCCCCTGGCCGTACGGATGCGTCCGCGCACCCTGGACGAAGTCCTCGGCCAGCAGCATCTGCTCAAGCCGGGATCTCCCCTGCGGCGGCTGGTGGGGGAGGGGAGCGGAGGCCCGGCGGGCGCCTCGTCCGTGATCCTGTGGGGGCCGCCCGGCATCGGGAAGACCACCCTCGCGTACGTCGTCTCCAAGGCGACCAACAAGCGCTTCGTGGAGCTCTCCGCGATCACGGCGGGCGTCAAGGAGGTCCGTGCCGTCATCGAGGGGGCCCGGCGGGCCGCCGGCGGCTTCGGCAAGGAGACCGTCCTCTTCCTCGACGAGATCCACCGCTTCTCCAAGGCCCAGCAGGACTCGCTCCTCCCGGCGGTGGAGAACCGCTGGGTGACGCTGATCGCGGCGACGACGGAGAACCCGTACTTCTCGATCATCTCCCCGCTGCTCTCCCGCTCCCTGCTGCTCACGCTCGAGCCGCTCACCGACGGCGATCTGCGCGACCTGCTGAAGCGGGCCCTCACCGAGGACCGCGGGCTCGGCGGCGCCGTCACCCTGCCCGAGGACGCCGAGGCGCATCTGCTGCGGATCGCCGGCGGCGACGCCCGGCGCGCGCTGACGGCGCTGGAGGCGGCCGCGGGCTCGGCCATCGCCAAGGGCGAGCCGGAGATCACCCTCCAGACGGTCGAGGAGACCGTCGACCGGGCGGCGGTGAAGTACGACCGGGACGGCGACCAGCACTACGACGTGGCCAGCGCGCTCATCAAGTCCATCCGGGGCTCGGACGTGGACGCGGCGCTGCACTATCTGGCCCGGATGATCGAGGCGGGGGAGGACCCCCGGTTCATCGCCCGCCGTCTGATGATCTCGGCGAGCGAGGACATCGGGCTGGCCGACCCGACGGCGCTGCCGACGGCGGTCGCGGCCGCGCAGGCGGTCGCCATGATCGGATTCCCCGAGGCGGCGCTGACCCTGAGCCACGCCACGATCGCCCTGGCCCTGGCCCCGAAGTCGAACGCGGCGACGACCGCGATCTTCGCGGCCCAGGCGGACGTACGGAACGGTCTGGCGGGCCCGGTCCCCGCGCATCTGCGCGACGGCCACTACAAGGGCGCGGCCAAGCTGGGCCACGCCCAGGGGTACGTCTACCCGCACGACGTCCCGGGCGGAATCGCGGCCCAGCAGTACGCACCGGACGAGGTCCACGGCAAGCGCTACTACGAACCCACCCGCTACGGCGCGGAGGCGCGGTACGCGGACGTGGTGGAGAAGGTACGGGAGAGGCTGCGGGGCGACGGCTGACGGCGGGACCCGGGCGCGTGCACGGGCACCCGGACGACCCGGTACACTCATGCGGAGTGCTGCGTCCCGTGTCCGGCTTCGGTCGGCGCCACCAGAACGGGACAGGCAGCCGGAGGCCCGCCTCAGGCGGGATCTCCAGGAGTGTCGCGCACCTTCGAAGGTGTCGCGGGCAACCCATCACCTCCCCGGATCTCCGGGACCAGGCGATGGGCCGTTCGCGTGCTGCACGTATGTGCCCAGACCAGGGAGCGGCTGCCCGACAGGTCCTCACGGACCGCAAGGGTTTCCCCGGCTGCGGATGCGACCTCCTCTAACCCTGGTGAAGCCGTATTCGTACAGATAGAGAGGTTGGTTCATGCCGAACCAGTCCCGTCCCAAGGTCAAGAAGTCGCGTGCCCTCGGCATCGCGCTGACCCCGAAGGCCGTCAAGTACTTCGAGGCCCGCCCCTACCCGCCGGGCGAGCACGGCCGTGGCCGCAAGCAGAACTCGGACTACAAGGTCCGTCTGCTCGAGAAGCAGCGTCTGCGCGCCCAGTACGACATCTCTGAGCGTCAGATGGCCCGCGCGTACGACCGCGCCAAGAAGGCCGAGGGCAAGACGGGCGAGGCGCTGGTCGTCGAGCTCGAGCGTCGCCTCGACGCCCTGGTCCTGCGTTCGGGCATCGCCCGCACCATCTACCAGGCCCGCCAGATGGTCGTGCACGGTCACATCCAGGTCAACGGTGGCAAGGTCGACAAGCCGTCGTTCCGTGTCCGTCCCGACGACGTCGTGATGGTCCGCGAGCGCTCCCGGGAGAAGCCGCTGTTCCTGGTGGCCCGTGAGGGTGGCTTCGCCGCCGACGGTGAGACCCCGCGCTACCTGCAGGTCAACCTGAAGGCCCTGGCCTTCCGCCTCGACCGCGACCCGAACCGCAAGGAAATCCCGGTCATCTGCGACGAGCAGCTGGTCGTCGAGTACTACGCCCGCTGATTCAGCTGCCGTAGTACCACCCGCGCGGTGTTCAGCCCGCCGCTTCCCCGCCCTTACCGGTGGGGAAGCCGGCGGGCTTCCGCTTGTCCGGCACCGCTCGTACGGAACGGCCGGGGCGCCCGCGGACCGGCGATACGGGTGGCCGGATCTCGACGGTCGCTGAGCGCCCGGTCCACCGCCGCGTCCAAGGAGAGCCGCCGGCCCTCCCGCACCGACGCCCCGTAACGCTCCGCGCCCAGCACCTCGCCGGCCTGCCGCTCGCACAGCACCCGCGCTCCGTTGAAATAGCCCGAGCCGAACAGCTGCAGACCCACCGAGTCCCACACCGGCAGCGCCGCACCCTGCAGCACCGCCGCCTCCGCCGGGTCACCCTCGCTCGCCGTCACCAGCGCGAGCAGCTCGATCCCCAGGACCAGACCCACCAGATCGTGGAACGTGTGGTTGATGGTCACGCACTCGGTGAGCAGCTTCCGCGCCTCGCCGTGATCGCTCCCGCACCATGCCGCGTACGCCAGCACATACAGCGCGTACGCCCTGGTCCAACGCTCGCCGCGCTCCTCGCAGATCTCCCGCACCTCCGCGCACAGCGCGACCGCACCCTCCAGATCCCCCTGGAAGACCCGGGCCATCGCCAGCTCGACCTGCCCCATCAGCACATTGCTGTTCAGCTCGCCGAGCTCCCGGTACGCCTCGAGCGCGCTGCCGATCAGCTCCTCCGCGCGGGGCATGTCGTCCGACAGCAGCGCCAGGCAGCCCATCCGATGCGTCGCGTACGCCTCCGCCACCGGGTTCCCCACCGAGCGGGCGCGCTCGCCGCACTCGTGGAGCGCCGCGACCGCAGCCGTACTGTCCCCCTGCAGAATCGCCACGTAGCCGAGCACCCACAGCGCCTTCAGCCGGGCGTCCTCGTGCTCCGAGCCGAGCGCCAGCGCCCGGTCCAGCCAGTGCCTGCCCTCCGAGAGCCGCCCGCACCCCGCCCAGTAGAACCAGAGCGTCCCGGCGAGATGCTGCGCCAGATGCGCCTCGTCCGGCTGCTCCAGACAGAGCTCCATCGCCGCCCGCAGATTGGGCAGCGCCGCGTCCGTGCAGGCCGCGACCTCGGCCTGGCGCGGGCTGAACCACTCCAGCTCGCACCAGGTGGCCAGACCCATGTACCAGTCGCGGTGCCGCCGGCGCATCCGCTCCGTGTCGCCCAGCGCCGCCAGCCACTCCGCGCCGTACGCGGACACGGTGTCCAGAATCCGGTAGCGCGGACCCGCGGCGGTGTCCTCCCGCGCCACCAGCGACTGGGCGAGCAGGCCACCGAGCACCTCGAGCACCTCGTCCGCCGGCAGGTCCGGGCCGCCGCAGACGTACTCGGCCGCCTCGAGGTCGAACGGCCCGGCGAAGACCGAGAGGCGCGCCCACAACAGCCGCTCCTCCGGGGTGCACAGTTCGTGACTCCAGCCGATCGCCGTCCGAAGCGTCTGATGGCGCGGCAGCCCGCCGCGTGCCCCGTCCGTCAGCAGCCGGAACCTGTCGTCGAGCCGGTGCAGCACCTGCTCGACCGTGAGCAGCGGCATCCGGGCGGCCGCCAGCTCCAGGGCCAGCGGAATTCCGTCGAGCCGTCGGCACAGCTCGTGCACCGCGGAGGGGTCCCGGTCGTCCGGCCCACCGGGCGCCCCGGCAGTGCGCGCCCGTTCCTCGAAGAGGCTCACACCGTCCGCCTCGTCCATGGGCGCCAGCGTGAAGACCGCCTCGCCGTCCACCCGCAGCGGACGGCGGCCCATCGCCAGCACGGTCAGGCCGGGGGAGTGCCGCAGCAACTCCCGTACAAGCGGTGCGCACTCCGCCACCAGGTGCTCGAAGCCGTCGAGGACCAGCAGCAGTCGGCGCTCCGCGAGATGCTCGGTCAGGATCTCGCGCGGGGTACGCAGGGTGTGGTCGGTCAGGTCCAGCGCCTCGGCCAGGGCCAGGGCCACCAGATCCGGGTCGCGCAGCACCGAGAGATCCGCGAGCCATACCCCGTCGACGTAGCGTTTCTGCGTGGCCGAGGCGACTCCCAGACCCAGCCGGGTCTTGCCGACACCGCCCACCCCGACGATCGTGACCAGCCGGAACTCCCCCAGAAGCCGGGCCAGTTCGGCCCGTTCCTCGGCTCGTCCGATGAACCGGTTCAGCTCCGCCGGGAGGTTGCTCCTTCGCATGGGACACGGAGCGTACCCATCCGCACGCACTCCGTACAATCGGATCGGGTGAGTCCCCTCCCCGGAGCCGCGATACGACCCCTAATGCGGTACGGGGGAAGACCCCGGGCGCGATAGGGTCGGAGGACGACTTTTGGCAAGGGGCCAACGACAAGCAGAGAGCGGTGCGGAGTGACCGGTGGAGAGGTTGCCGGGATTCTGGTGGCCGTGTTCTGGGCGATTCTCGTCTCCTTCCTCGCCGTGGTGCTGGTGAGGCTGGCGCAGACGCTCAAGGCGACCACCAAGCTGGTGGCGGACGTGACCGAGCAGGCCGTGCCGCTGCTCAGCGACGCCTCCGCCACCGTGCGGTCGGCGCAGACCCAGCTCGACCGGGTCGACGCGATCGCCTCGGACGTCCAGGAGGTCACCTCCAACGCCTCCGCGCTCTCCTCCACCGTCGCCTCCACCTTCGGCGGCCCGCTCGTCAAGGTCGCGGCCTTCGGCTACGGGGTGCGCAAGGCACTCGGCCGCGGCCGTGACGAGGCGCCGCCGGCGCCCTCGCGACGTACCGTCGTCGTCGGTCGCACCGTGCCGGCCGCGCGACGCCGGAAGCAGAAGGGCTGACGCGCGATGTTCCGCCGTACGTTCTGGTTCACCGCAGGGGCCGCAGCCGGCGTCTGGGCCACCACCAAGGTCAACCGGAAGCTCAAGCAGCTGACCCCGGAGAGCCTCGCCGCGCAGGCGGCGAACAAGGCGATCGAGACCGGCCACCGCCTCAAGGACTTCGCCCTCGACGTCAGGTCGGGCATGGTCCAGCGCGAGGCCGAACTGGGCGAGGCCCTCGGCCTGGAGGCACCGGTGGACGCACCGGCGGAGCGTGAGCTCCCGGGTCCGCGCCGCAGGGCATCGCTCGATGCCACCCCGAACACCACCACGCATTCGTACCGAACGATCTCGTACAACCGGAATGAGGACCACTGATGGAGTCGGCTGAAATCCGCCGCCGCTGGCTGAGCTTCTTCGAGGAGCGCGGGCACACCGTCGTCCCTTCGGCGTCGCTCATCGCGGACGACCCGACTCTGCTTCTGGTCCCCGCGGGCATGGTTCCGTTCAAGCCGTACTTCCTCGGCGAGGTGAAGCCGCCGTTCTCGCGCGCCTCCAGCGTGCAGAAGTGTGTGCGTACGCCCGACATCGAAGAGGTCGGCAAGACCACCCGCCACGGCACGTTCTTCCAGATGTGCGGCAACTTCTCCTTCGGCGACTACTTCAAGGAAGGCGCCATCAAGCTCGCCTGGGAGCTGCTGACCACCTCGGTGGAGCACGGCGGCTACGGGCTCGAGCCGGAGAAGCTCTGGATCACCGTCTACCAGGAGGACGACGAGGCCGAGCAGATCTGGCGTGACGTCGTCGGCGTCCCGGCCGAGCGCATCCAGCGCCTCGGCAAGAAGGACAACTACTGGTCGATGGGCGTCCCCGGCCCCTGCGGACCGTGCTCCGAGATCAACTACGACCGCGGCCCCGAGTTCGGTGTCGAGGGTGGCCCGGCCGTCAACGACGAGCGGTACGTGGAGATCTGGAACCTGGTCTTCATGCAGTACGAGCGCGGCGAGGGCACCTCGAAGGAGGACTTCGAGATCCTCGGCGACCTGCCGTCGAAGAACATCGACACCGGCCTCGGTCTCGAGCGCCTGGCGATGATCCTGCAGGGCGTACAGAACATGTACGAGACCGACACCCTCCAGGTCGTCATCGACAAGGCCACCGAGCTCACCGGCGTCGCCTACGGCAAGGCCCACGAGAGCGACGTCTCGCTCCGTGTCGTGGCCGACCACATGCGCACGTCCGTGATGCTCATCGGCGACGGTGTCACCCCCGGCAACGAGGGCCGTGGATACGTGCTGCGCCGCATCATGCGCCGCGCCATCCGCAACATGCGCCTGCTCGGCGCCACGGGCGTGGTCGTCCAGGATCTCGTCGACGTGGTCATCGACACGATGGGCGAGCAGTACCCCGAGCTGATCAGCGACCGCAAGCGCATCGAGACCGTCGCGCTCGCCGAGGAGGCCCGCTTCCTCAAGACGCTCAACGCCGGCTCGAACGTCCTCGACGGCGCCGTCACCGAGACCAAGGCCGCCGGCAGCACGGTCCTCCCGGGCGACAAGGCGTTCCTGCTCCACGACACCTGGGGCTTCCCGATCGACCTCACCCTGGAGATCGCCGCCGAGCAGGGGCTCTCCGTGGACGAGGCCGGCTTCCGCCGCCTCATGCAGGAGCAGCGGGACAAGGCCAAGGCCGACGCCAAGGCCAAGAAGACCGGGCACGCCGACGTCGCCGCCTACCGCGAGATCGCGGACGGCAACGGCGCCACCGAGTTCACCGGCTACACCAACACCGAGGGCGAGACCACGGTCGTCGGTCTGCTGGTCAACGGCGTTCCGTCGCCGGCCGCCTCCGAGGGCGACGAGGTCGAGGTCGTCCTCGACCGCACCCCGTTCTACGCCGAGGGCGGCGGCCAGCTCGCCGACCAGGGCCGCATCAAGCTGCACAGCGGCGCCGTCATCGAGGTCCGCGACGTCCAGCAGCCGGTCCCCGGCGTCTCCGTGCACAAGGGCTCCGTCCAGGTCGGCGAGGTGACGGTCGGCTCCACCGCCTACGCCGCCATCGACATCCGCCGCCGCCGGGCCATCGCCCGCGCCCACTCCGCCACGCACCTGACGCACCAGGCCCTGCGTGACGCCCTCGGCCCGACGGCCGCCCAGGCCGGTTCGGAGAACTCGCCCGGCCGCTTCCGCTTCGACTTCGGCTCGCCGAACGCCGTCCCCGGCACGGTCCTCATGGACGTCGAGCAGAAGATCAACGAGGTCCTCGCCCGCGAGCTCGACGTGCACGCCGAGGTCATGCCGATCGACGAGGCCAAGCGCCAGGGCGCCATCGCCGAGTTCGGCGAGAAGTACGGCGAGAAGGTCCGCGTCGTCACCATCGGCGACTTCTCCAAGGAGCTGTGCGGCGGTACGCACGTCAAGAACACCGCCGCGCTGGGCCTGGTCAAGCTGCTCGGCGAGTCGTCGATCGGCAGTGGTGTGCGCCGGGTCGAGGCCCTCGTCGGTGTCGACGCGTACAACTTCCTCGCCCGTGAGCACACGGTCGTCGCCCAGCTCCAGGAGCTGGTCAAGGGCCGCCCCGAGGAGCTTCCGGAGAAGATCTCCTCCATGCTCGGCAAGCTGAAGGACGCCGAGAAGGAGATCGAGAAGTTCCGCGCCGAGAAGGTGCTGCAGGCCGCCGCCGGTCTCGTCGAGGGCGCCAAGGACATCCGGGGCGTCGCGCTCGTCACCGGTCAGGTCGCCGACGGCACCTCCGCCGACGACCTGCGCAAGCTGGTCCTCGACGTCCGCGGTCGCATCTCCTCGGACCGCCCGGCGGTCGTGGCTCTCTTCACCACGGCCAACGGTCGCCCGCTGACGGTCATCGCCACCAACGAGGCCGCCCGCGAGCGTGGTCTCAAGGCCGGTGAGCTCGTCCGTACGGCCGCCAAGACCCTTGGTGGCGGCGGTGGCGGCAAGCCGGACGTCGCCCAGGGCGGCGGTCAGAACCCCGAGGCCGTCGGCGACGCCATCGACGCCGTCGAGCGCCTCGTGGTGGAGACGGCGTGACGATGCGTCGCGGCCGTCGACTCGCGATCGACGTCGGGGACGCCCGGATCGGGGTCGCCTCGTGCGACCCCGACGGGGTCCTCGCCACTCCGGTGGAGACCGTGCCGGGACGTGACGTCCCGGCCGCCCACCGGCGGCTGAGGCAGATCGTCGAGGAGTACGAACCGATCGAGGTCGTCGTGGGCCTGCCCCGCTCGCTCAGCGGGCGGGAGGGCCCGGCGGCCACCAAGGTCCGCGCCTTCGCGCAGGAGATGGCGAAGGGCATCGCGCCGATCCCGGTCCGCCTGGTCGACGAGCGGATGACGACGGTGACGGCCACACAGGGCCTGCGGGCCTCGGGGGTGAAGTCGAAGAAGGGCAGGTCCGTCATCGATCAGGCCGCCGCTGTGATCATCCTTCAGAATGCTCTTGAGTCCGAACGGGTATCAGGTAATCCGCCCGGCGAGGGCGTCGAAGTGGTCATCTGATCGCGATACGGTAACGTTCCGCGCGATGCGGTGGTGTTCGAACAGCTACCGCACAACGTAGAGGCGGTTCGTCCGGAAGCCTCGCGGCTGTTTGGGGATCGATGACTGAGTATGGCCGGGGCTCCAGCTCCGAACCGTGGCATCCCGCGGACCCGTTGTACGGGGACCAGGGATGGGGAGGCCAGCAGCAGCCGTACCCGCAGCAGGCGCAGTACGGCCAGGACCAGTATGGCCAGGATCAGTACGGCCAGGGACAGCTCGGTCAGGACCAGTACGCCCAGGGACAGTACGGCCAGGGCTCGTACGCTCAGGACCCGTACGGTCAGGGCGGGCAGCAGGGGTACGACCCGCAGTACCAGCAGCAGCCTCAGCAGGGTCAGCACCAGCAGGGTCAACAGCCTCAGCAGTACAGCGATCCGCAGTACGGTAATCAGTCCTACGGCGGGCAGCAGGGGTATCCCGGGCAGGGTTACGACACGCCCGGGTACCCCGCACAGCAGTACGACACGGGCTGGGAGACGGGTCAGGCGGCGATGCCGTACGGCGCGACTCCCGCCGATCCGTACGGCGGCCAGAACCCCGATCTCTACAACACTCCCGAGGCATACCCGCCGCCGCAGCCCCCGAGCCGGCGGCAGGGTCCGCCCGAGCCGGTGGTCGACTGGGACGCGGAGCCCGAGGAGGAGGAGCGGCACCCCTTCTTCACCGGCGACGACGGCGCCGATGACGACTACGACGACGACCCCTCCGACGACGGCTCGTCGCGCGGTGGTCGCGACCGGCGTGGCGGCAAGGGCCAGAAGAGCAAGAAGGGCAAGAACGGCATCGCGTGCCTGGTCGTCGCCCTCGTCCTCGCGGGCGGCGTCGGCGGCATCGGCTATTTCGGCTATCAGTTCTGGCAGGGTCAGTTCGGCGCGGCGCCCGACTACGCGGGCGACGGCAGCGGCGAGGTCCAGGTCGAGATCCCCAAGGACTCCGGCGGCTACCAGATCGGCAACATCCTCAAGAAGGCGGGCGTCGTCAAGAGCGTGGACGCCTTCGTCGCCGCGCAGGGGAAGAACCCCAAGGGCCTCTCGATCCAGGCGGGCGTCTACACGCTGAAGAAGGAGATGTCGGCGGAGAGCGCCGTCACGCTGATGCTCGACCCGGCGAGCCAGGCGAACTTCGTGATCCCCGAGGGCCGGCGGAACGTCTGGGTCTACGAGCAGATCGACAAGAAGCTCGAGCTCAAGCCCGGCACGACGCAGGGCGAAGCCAAGGCGAAGGCCAACGACCTGGGCCTCCCGGACTGGGCGAAGAACCGCAAGGGCGTGAAGGACCCGCTGGAGGGCTTCCTCTTCCCGGCGAGCTACCCGGTGGCCAAGGGCAACAAGCCCGAGGACGTGCTGCGCAAGATGGTCTCCCGCTCCAACGCGGAGTTCGCGAAGTACGACCTGGAGGCCAAGGCGAAGCAGCTCGGGGTGGACAGCCCGTGGGAGCTCGTCTCCATCGCGAGCCTCGTCCAGGCGGAGGGCACCTCGCACGACGACTTCCGCAAGATGGCCGAGGTCGTCTACAACCGGCTCAAGCCCAGCAACCCGCAGACCTACGGCAAGCTCGAGTTCGACTCGACGTACAACTACATCAAGAACCAGAGCAAGATCGACCTCTCGCTCGAAGAGCTGCGGAAGTACGACAACGTCTACAACACGTACTACTACAAGGGCCTGCCGCCCGGTCCGATCGGAAACCCGGGCAACGAGGCGCTGAAGGGCGTGGTGAACCCGACGAACGAGGGCTGGTACTACTTCATCTCGCTCGACGGCAAGACGTCCAAGTTCACCAAGACGAACGCCGACCACCAGAAACTCGTCAACGAGTTCAACAAGTCGAGGAAGAACTGATGTCGTCGATGCGCCGCGCCGCCGTCCTCGGCTCGCCCATCGCCCACTCGCTCTCCCCGGTCCTGCACCGGGCGGCGTACGCCGCGCTCGGCCTCGACACCTGGTCGTACGACCGGTTCGAGGTCGACGAGGCCGGGCTGCCCGAGTTCGTCGCCGGGCTGGACGACTCCTGGGCCGGTCTGTCGCTGACGATGCCGCTGAAGCGGGCGATCATCCCGCTGCTCGACGAGATCAGCGACACGGCCGCCTCGGTGGAGGCCGTGAACACGGTCGTCCTCACGGAGGACGGCCGTCGCGTCGGCGACAACACCGACATTCCCGGCCTGGTCGCCGCCCTGCGTGAGCGGGGTGTCGAGAAGGTGGAGTCCGCCGCCGTCCTCGGCGCCGGCGCCACCGCCTCCTCGGCGCTCGCCGCGCTGGCGCGCATCTGCGCGGGCCCCGTCACCGCGTACGTACGGAGCGAGGCGCGGGCCGACGAGATGCGCGGCTGGGGCGAGCGGCTCGGTGTGGACGTCCGTACCGCGGACTGGGGGAGCGCGGCGGAGGCGTTCGCGTCCCCGCTCGTGATCGCGACCACCCCCGCCGGGACGACGGACTCCCTGGCACCCGAGGTCTCCGGCGCTCCGGGCACCCTCTTCGACGTGCTCTACCACCCCTGGCCGACCCCGCTCGCCGCGGCCTGGTCCGCGCGGGGCGGCACGGTCCTCGGCGGCCTGGACCTTCT
Organism: Streptomyces sp. NPDC056222; assembly: GCF_042264065.1. Classification (NCBI taxonomy): domain Bacteria; kingdom Bacillati; phylum Actinomycetota; class Actinomycetes; order Kitasatosporales; family Streptomycetaceae; genus Streptomyces; species Streptomyces sp. NPDC056222. The sequence continues at coordinate 19,108 of NZ_JBHJTL010000106.1, forward strand.
GGTCCACCAGGCCGTCCTCCAGGTCGAACAGATGACCGGCCGCGCCCCGGCGCCGCTCGAGGCGATGCGGCAGGCGGGCACCGAGGCCCTCGCGTCAAACGCGTAGCCCATGGCGTGACGGCGTGCCCGACCCCGCCAGCTGACATATTCGCCCCGTGCATCGTCCGATAACTGGACCTGAACCGGGATCGGTCGCCGAACGTGGGAGGATCGATGACGGCGGGCCAGGGCCGCGCACCTGGTCGCGCCAAGCAGTTCTGGGCGCGAGCATGAGGAGCATCGTTGAGCAGGTTGCGCTGGCTGACCGCCGGAGAGTCCCACGGACCCGCGCTGGTCGCGACGCTGGAGGGCCTTCCCGCCGGCGTCCCGGTCACCACGGAGCTCGTGGCGGACCACCTCGCGCGGCGGCGCCTCGGCTATGGGCGCGGCGCGCGCATGAAGTTCGAGCAGGACGAGATCACCTTCCTGGGTGGTGTCCGCCACGGGCTCTCCCTCGGCTCGCCGATCGCCGTGATGGTCGGCAACACCGAGTGGCCCAAGTGGGAGAAGGTCATGGCGGCCGACCCGGTCGACCCCGCCGAACTCAAGGAGACGGGCCGCAACGCGCCCCTGACCCGGCCCCGCCCCGGGCACGCCGATCTCGCCGGTATGCAGAAGTACGGCTTCGACGAGGCCCGGCCGATCCTGGAGCGCGCCAGCGCCCGTGAGACCGCCGCCCGCGTCGCCCTCGGAGCCGTCGCCCGGTCCTTCATCAAGGAGGCCGCGGGCATCGAGATCGTCTCCCACGTCGTGGAGCTGGCGGCCGCCAAGGCCCCGTACGGCGTCTACCCGACCCCCGCCGACGTCGAGAAGCTCGACGCCGACCCCGTGCGCTGCCTCGACGCGGACGCGTCGAAGGCGATGGTCGCGGAGATCGACCAGGCCCACAAGGACGGCGACACCCTCGGCGGCGTCGTCGAGGTCCTGGCGTACGGCGTGCCCGTCGGCCTCGGCTCCCACGTCCACTGGGACCGCCGCCTCGACGCACGGCTCGCCGCCGCGCTCATGGGCATCCAGGCCATCAAGGGCGTCGAGGTCGGCGACGGCTTCGAGCTCGCCCGTGTGCCCGGCTCGAAGGCGCACGACGAGATCGTGCGGACCGACGACGGCATCAAGCGCACCACCGGCCGCTCCGGCGGTACCGAGGGCGGCCTGACCACCGGTGAGCTGCTCCGCGTCCGCGCCGCGATGAAGCCGATCGCGACCGTCCCGCGCGCGCTCGCCACCGTCGATGTCGCCACCGGCGAGGCCGCCCAGGCCCACCACCAGCGCTCCGACGTCTGCGCCGTCCCCGCCGCCGGCATCGTCGCCGAAGCCATGGTCGCGCTCGTCCTCGCGGACGCCGTCGTGGAGAAGTTCGGCGGCGACAGCGTTCCGGAGACCCGCCGCAACGTCCGGTCGTACCTCGACAACCTCCAGATCCGGTGACCGGACCCCTGGTCGTCCTGGTCGGGCCCATGGGGTCCGGCAAGTCCACGGTGGGCGCGCTCGTCGCCGAGCTGCTCGGCGCGCCCTACCGGGACACCGACGCCGACATCGTCGCCGCACAGGGCCGTGAGATCTCGGACATCTTCATCGAGGACGGCGAGGAGCACTTCCGCGCGCTGGAGCGTGACGCCGTACGGACCGCGGTCGCCGAGCACGAGGGCGTCCTCGCGCTGGGCGGCGGCGCGGTCCTCGACGCCGGCACCCGCGCACTCCTCACCGGACTGCCGGTCGCCTATCTCTCGATGGACGTCGAGGAGGCCGTACGCCGTGTCGGGCTCAACACCGCGCGGCCGCTGCTCGCCGTCAACCCGCGCCGCCAGTGGCGCGAGCTGATGGAGGCACGCCGCCACCTCTACACCGAAGTCGCCCGGGTCGTCGTCGCCACCGACGACCGCACCCCCGAAGAGGTCGCGGACGCGGTCCTCGACGCACTGGAGCTGAAGAAGGACGTATGACGGACCAGGAAGTGACCCGAATCCAGGTCGGCGGTTCGGCGGGCACGGATCCGTACGAGGTGCTGGTCGGGCGGCAGCTGCTCGGTGAGCTGCCCGCCCTGATCGGGCAGAAGGCCAAGCGCGTCGCCGTGATCCACCCCGAGGCGCTGGCAGAGACGGGCGAGGCCCTGCGGGCCGACCTCGCCGACCAGGGCTTCGAGGCCGTCGCCATCCAGGTGCCCAACGCCGAGGAGGCCAAGACCGCCGAGGTCGCGCAGTACTGCTGGAAGGCGCTCGGCCAGACCGGCTTCACCCGCACCGATGTCATCGTCGGTGTCGGCGGCGGTTCGACGACCGACCTGGCCGGCTTCGTGGCGGCCACCTGGCTGCGCGGCGTGCGCTGGATCGCCGTACCGACCACCGTCCTCGGCATGGTCGACGCGGCCGTCGGCGGCAAGACCGGCATCAACACCGCCGAGGGCAAGAACCTCGTCGGCGCCTTCCACCCGCCCGCCGGTGTCCTGTGCGACCTGGCCGCGCTGGACTCGCTGCCGGTCAACGACTACGTCAGCGGCATGGCGGAGATCATCAAGGCCGGTTTCATCGCCGACCCGGTGATCCTCGATCTGGTGGAGGCGGACCCGCAGGCGGCCCGTACGCCGGCCGGACCGCACACCGCCGAGCTGATCGTCCGCTCGATCAAGGTCAAGGCCGAGGTCGTCTCGGGCGACCTCAAGGAGTCGGGGCTGCGCGAGATCCTCAACTACGGTCACACGCTCGCCCACGCGATCGAGAAGAACGAGCGGTACAAGTGGCGGCACGGCGCGGCCGTCTCCGTCGGCATGGTCTTCGCCGCCGAACTCGGCCGACTCGCCGGCCGGCTCGACGACGCCACTGCCGACCGCCACCGCACTGTCCTGGAGTCGGTCGGACTGCCGCTCACCTACCGCGGCGACCAGTGGCCCAAGCTTCTGGAGACCATGAAGGTCGACAAGAAGTCCCGCGGCGACCTGCTGCGCTTCATCGTCCTCGACGGGCTCGGCAAGCCGACCGTGCTCGAAGGCCCGGACCCGGCCGTGCTGATCGCGGCCTACGGCGAGGTGTCCGCGTGAGCGACGTCCGTCCCGTCCTCGTGCTGAACGGCCCGAACCTCGGCCGGCTCGGCTCCCGCGAGCCCGACATCTACGGCGCCACGTCGTACAAGGGCCTGGTGGAGTCCTGCCGGGCCCTCGGGACGGAGCTCGGCTTCGACGTCGACGTGCGGGAGACCAACGACGAGGGCGAGATGATCCGCTGGCTGCACGAGGCCGCGGACGGATCGATTCCGGTCGTTCTCAACCCGGGTGCGTTCACGCACTACTCGTACGGGATGCGCGACGCGGCCGCCCAGCGGACGGCGCCGCTGATCGAGGTGCACATCTCGAACCCGTACACCCGCGAGGAATTCCGGCACACCTCGGTCGTCGCCGCGGTGGCGACCGGGACCGTCGCCGGATTCGGGATCGGCTCCTACCGGCTCGCCCTGCGGGCGCTGGCGGAGGAACTGACCGACTGACAGCGAGCGGCCCCGGAGGCGAACTCGCCTCGCAGGGCACTTCGTACCGCCCCCGGCCGTTCCCCCTGTGGGGGCCGGGGGCGGTAACGTTCCTGGAAGTATCGGCCGTACGAGACGGAGTGGCACCGGATGCAGCACGCAGTGGGGGCTCCGTTGCCACCGCCCGAATCCTCGGGATGGGCGCAGGGCGCCGGGCGACCGCCGATGGCGCAGGGCGGACACCAGGCACCGCACCCCCACCCCGTTCCCCCCGGCCCACCACAGGCGCCCCACCCCGCCGCGGCGCCCCACCCCGCCGCGCCGCCCGCCCCCGGCTGGACGGCCGGCGGTGTGCCGCCGCATCCCGCACAGCCGGCCCCGGCACCGCGCGACACCACCGGGCACGTCCAGCTGCCGCCCGTCGCCATACCCGCGCCGCACCCCGCCGAGCCCGGCACCGGCACGGCGACCCTCGCCGTGCTCCTGATCGGCCCCGCGGGTGCCGGCAAGACGACCGTCGCCCGTCACTGGGCCGCCCGCCGCCGTGTGCCCACCGCGCACATCAGCCTCGACGACGTCCGCGAGTGGGTCTGCTCCGGCTTCGCCGACCCCCAGTCCGGCTGGAACGAGCACTCCGAGGCCCAGTACCGCCTCGCCCGTCGCACCTGCGGCTTCGCCGCCCGCAACTTCCTCGCCAACGGCATCTCGTGCATCCTCGACGACGCCGTCTTCCCCGACCGTCCCGTCGTCGGCCTCGGCGGCTGGAAGCGGCACGTCGGCCCCGGACTGCTTCCGGTCGTCCTCCTGCCGGGCCTGGAGATCGTCCTGGAGCGCAACGCCGAGCGCAGCGGCAACCGGCGCCTGTCGGACGAGGAGGTCGCCTCCATCCACGGGCGGATGGCCGGCTGGTACGGCTCCGGCCTGCCGATCATCGACAACTCCAAGTACGACGTCGAGACCACCGCCCGTGTCCTCGACGAGGTCCTGGCCCGGTCCATAGCGAGCCCGCCCGCCTGGTGACGGCCCGGTGCGGCGGCCGATGGCCCGGTCGGCCGCGCTGAGCAGGCCGGGGCGGCCCGCCCCTCGTAGGCTCGGAACATGTCAGAGGTGTATGCGGACCGCCGGGTGCGGCTGCGCGACCGGTGCGCGGCGGCCGGCGCCCCGGCGGCCCTGGTCTCCCGCCCCGCCAACGTCCGCTATCTCGCGGGCGGTTCGCCCCTCGGTGCCGTGCTGCTGATCGGCCCGGACGAGGACGTACTGCTCTGCCCCACCACGCCCGGCGGCGATCCGGCCGACGGGCGGCTCGACGAGCTGCTGCGACAGGCCGTGCTGCCCGCGGCCGGCGGTGATCCGGCCGTCGCGGCCGTCGACTTCGCCCGCAAGGCGGGCGCGGACGCCCTCGCCGTCGAGGAGCACCATCTGACCGTGGCCCGCCACCGGGCCATGGGCTCGGTCGCGCCGCAGCTCCAGCTCGCAGACCTCGGCGGAGCCGTGGAGCAGCTGAGGATCGTCAAGGACGAGGACGAGATCGCCTGTCTGCGGATCGCGGCCGAGATCGCCGACCAGGCCCTGGGCGAGCTGCTGGAATCCATCCTGGTCGGGCGGACCGAGCGGCATCTCGCCCTGGAGCTGGAACGCCGGCTCGTCGACCACGGCGCGGACGGCGCCGCCTTCCCGACCTCTGTGGCCACCGGCCCGAACTCCGGCCGTGGCGGCCATCGGCCCTCCGACCGCCGGGTCGAGGAAGGAGATTTCCTCTCCGTCTGCCTCGGCGCCAACTACCGCGGCTACCGCTGCGAGATCGGCCGTACGTTCGTCATCGGGACGACCCCCGCCGACTGGCAGATCGAGCTGTACGACCTCGTCTTCGCCGCTCAGCGGGCGGGCCGGGAGTCCCTGGCACCCGGCGCCGAGTACCGGGACGTGGACCGCGCGGCCCGCCAGATCCTGGACGCCGCGGGCCACGGAGAGGCCGTTCCGTCCCTCACCGGGCACGGTGTCGGTCTGGAAATCGACGAGGACCCGCAGCTCGCACCCTCGGCCATGGGTAAACTGGACGCTTGTGTGCCGGTCACCGTCGAACCGGGGGTCCACCTCCCGGGCCGGGGCGGGGTCCGGATCGATGACACGCTCGTCGTGCGCCAGGAGGCGGACGGCGGACCCGAGCTACTCACCATTACGACCAAGGAGCTGCTCGCGCTGTAGGGCGCGTACGCCTCCCTGGTCCCGCGTCAGTCCAGGAGATTCCGCAACCGTGGCTTCCACGAACGACCTCAAGAACGGCATGGTGCTCAAGCTCGACGGGGACCAGCTCTGGTCCGTCGTCGAGTTCCAGCACGTCAAGCCCGGCAAGGGCCCGGCCTTCGTGCGCACCAAGCTCAAGAACGTGCTCTCCGGCAAGGTGGTCGACAAGACCTTCAACGCCGGCGTGAAGGTCGAGACGGCCACCATCGACCGCCGCGACATGCAGTTCTCGTACATGGACGGCGACTACTTCGTCTTCATGGACATGCAGACCTACGACCAGCTGCACGTCGACCGCAAGGCCGTCGGCGACGCCGCCAACTTCCTGATCGAGGGCTTCACCGCCTCGGTCGCGCAGCACGAGGGCTCGGTGCTCTACGTCGAGCTCCCCGCCGCCGTCGAGCTGACCATCCAGCACACCGACCCGGGCGTCCAGGGCGACCGGTCCACCGGCGGCACCAAGCCGGCCACGCTGGAGACCGGCCACGAGATCCAGGTCCCGCTCTTCATCACCACCGGTGAGAAGATCAAGGTCGACACCCGCAGCAGCGACTACCTCGGCCGGGTGAACAGCTAACCGTGGCTGCCCGCAGCAAGGCCCGTAAGCGCGCCTTCCAGATCCTCTTCGAGGCCGACCAGCGCGGTGCGTCCGTGCAGCAGGTCCTCGCGGACTGGGTACGGCACGCACGGTCCGACGACCGTCAGCCGCCGGTCAACGAGTTCACGATGCAGCTGGTCGAGGGGTACGCGGACCACGCGAACCGGATCGACGAGCTCATCGCCACCTACGCGGTGGACTGGGACCTGGACCGGATGCCGGTCGCCGACCGGAACATCGTGCGCCTCGGCGCGTACGAGCTGATCTGGGCCGACGAGACGCCGGACGCCGTGGCGATCGACGAGGCGGTGCAGCTCGCCAAGGAGTTCTCCACCGACGAGTCCCCGACGTTCGTCAACGGCCTTCTGGCCCGCTTCAAGGACCTGAAGCCGCGCCTTCGCCGGGACGCCTGAACCGGCGGTCCCCGGCAGTCGAAGGGGCCCGCAGCACACATCGTGCTGCGGGCCCCTTCGGCGTGTCTCCAGGCGTTTCTCCGGGCCTCTCCGGGGCTTCCCCTGGGTCTCTCCGGGCCTCACAGGGTCTCTCCGGACACAGAGAAACCGCCGGGGCGGGGGAGGGCCCTCAGGCC
>NZ_JBHJTL010000107.1:0-25909 GCF_042264065.1 Streptomyces sp. NPDC056222
GGCCTGATTCCCAGTCAGAGTGGGTTGTCTTTGCGGCTGTTGGGCCGTTCCGACGCTCAAACTCTAGCGGATTTCCCGGGCGACTCATAATCGAGTCAATCGAAATGAATTTCGGCATGCCGAAATTCGTCCCGGCTGGGAGATCGTGCTGAGTAGAGGTGCCGCATCAGCGGCGGGAGTGGCTGTCGCAGAACCGTTCCGGCCCCGTGACAACTCGGAGAACACTACGGATACGGCGGGTGCGTGTCAACCCCGCCCCGGTGGCCTCTTCGGGCGTCGCCTCCAGAGGCCTGCCAGGCGTCTCAGTCCAGGTCGGTGAGCCGGCCGCCCGCGTCCGGCTGGGTGTGTTCGACCCTGCGGAGGAGGCGGATCAGCATGTCGCCGAGGCCGCCGCGCTCCTCGCTCGTCAGGTCCTGGAGGAGCTTCTCCTCGAAGTCCGTCGCCATGCGCATCGCCTCGAGCCACTTCGAGCGGCCCTCGTCGGTGAGCTCCACGATCACCCGTACGCGGTTGTTCTCGTCGCGGTCTCGGGTGACGAGACCCTCGCCGGCCATCCGGTCGATGCGGTGGGTCATGGCGGCGGGGGTCAGGCCGAGGCGCTTGGCCAGCTCCCCGGGGCCCAGGCGATAGGGGGCGCCGGCCAGGACGAGGGTCTTGAGGACCTCCCACTCGGCGTTGCTGATGCCGAGGTCGGCGAGCTGGCGGCCGTACGCCACGTTCATGCGCCGGTTCAGCCGGCCCAGGGCGGAGACCACCTTCTCGACCTGGGGGTCGAGCTCGCGGAACTCGCGCTGATAGGCCGCGATCTGTTCGTCGAGGCTCGGCTCCTGCAGGGGCTGCGGGCCGGGCTGCTCGGGGTTGTCGGACATGCGGGGAGTATCCCACGGGTCCTCGTTGGCATTGAAGTCCTTCCATGTGTATTGTTAAGGATCTAATTTTACTGTTGAAGTCTTCACGGTTGATGCCTACAGAGCTGAACCGTCGATCGAAGTGGGTGAGTGTGACCAAGGCGATGGGTGCAGCGATGCGCCGGATCCAGGCAGGCAGCGCGCTGAGCGCGTTCGGACTCGGCTTCACCGTTCCGTACCTCTATGTGTATGTCGCTCAGGTGCGGGACCTGGGTGCTTCCACGGCGGGCATCGTGCTCGCCGTCTTCGCCATGGCCGCGCTCGTGGTGCTGCCCTTCAGCGGGCGGGCCATCGACCGGCGCGGTCCGGTCCCCGTCCTTCTGGTCGCCGCCGTCCTCGCGTCCCTCGGCGCTCTGGGCATGGGGCTCTCGGAGAGCGTGCCCGCCGCCGTCGGCTCGGCTGCGCTGCTCGGTGCCGGTACCGCCGTGATGCAGCCGGCCCTCGCGACGATGATCGTCTGGTGCTCGGACCCGGCCACCCGTACGCGTTCCTTCGCCATGCAGTTCTTCCTGCAGAACCTCGGACTCGGCGTCGGTGGTCTGATCGGCGGCCAGCTCGTCGACGCGAGCCGGCCGGACAGCTTCCTTCTTCTCTTCTCCATCGAAGCCGTGATGTTCCTGGTGCTCGCCGGGATCGTGCTGACCGTGCGGATGCCGGGCTCCCCCGCCCTGCAGGGCACCCGCCCCGCCGGCAAGGGCGGCGGCGTCCGGGCGCTGCTCGGGCACAAGGCCATGGTCCAGCTCTGCGTCCTCGGCTTCGTGCTGTTCTTCGCCTGCTACGGGCAGTTCGAGTCGGGTCTCGCGGCGTACGGCACCGAGGCCGCAGGCATCCAGCCGTCGACGCTCGGGATCGCGCTGGCCGCCAACACGGCCGTCATCGTCGTCGCGCAGTTCGTGGTGCTGCGGTTCGTCGAGCGTCGTCGCCGCTCGCGGGTGATCGCGGCCGTCGGTCTGATCTGGGCCGTGGCGTGGGTGATCGCCGGGTACGCGGGGCTCGGGCACGGCAGCCAGGCGATGGCGACCGCGGCCTTCATCTCCACGTACGCCCTCTTCGGGCTCGGTGAGGCGATGCTGTCGCCGACCGTGGCGCCGCTGGTGGCCGACCTGGCTCCGGAGTCGATGGTCGGGCAGTACAACTCGGCGTTCGCTCTGGTCAAGCAGCTCGCGCTGGCCGTCGGGCCGGCCGTGGGCGGGCCCATGGGGGCCTCGCTGCACGGGCCGTACATCGTGACCTTCGTGCTCTTCTCGCTCGGGATCACGTACCTGGCGCTGCGGCTCGGCAGGCAGCTCACGCCGGTGCAGGACCAGCCGTCCCTGGCCACGAAGACCTCCCGGGTCGTGGCCCAGCACCTGCCGGAGAAGGAGAGCGTCTCCGCCTGACCCGTCAGTCGGGCAGGGCGAACTCGCACCAGACCGCTTTGCCGCCTCCGGGCGTACGGCGGCTTCCCCAGGACGAGGCGATCGTCGCGATGATCGAGATTCCGCGACCCGCCTCGTCCTCCGTTTCCGCCTTGCGGCGGCGCGGCAGATGGTCGTCGCCGTCCGTGACCTCGATGATCAGACGCCGGTCGGTACGGCGCAGCCGCAGCCGCATCGGCGGGGTCCCGTGCTTGAGGGAGTTCGCCACCAGTTCGCTGGTGGCGAGGACGCCGAGGTCGCGCAGTTCGACCGGGAAGCGCCAGCTGGAGAGGACGCCCGACGCGAAGGCACGCGCGCGTGGGGCGGCCTCCACTCCGCCGAGGAGCTCCAGGGCCGCGTTGTGGAAGAGCTCGGCGTCCGCTCCCTTTCGTGCGGGGTGCTGGACCACCAGGACCGCCACGTCGTCGTCGTGCTCCGCGGTGACGCCGAGCGAACGCAGCAGACGGTCGCAGACGACCTGCGGGGTGCCGAGCGCGCCGGACAGGGCGCGCTCCAGTGCGGCGACGCCTTCGTCGATGTCCTCGCGGCGGCGTTCGACCAGGCCGTCCGTATAGAGGACGGCGGTGGAACCGGGGGGCAGGGCGATCGTGCCGGAGGTGTGCAGCCAGCCGCCGGTACCGAGCGGCGGGCCGGTGGGGTCCTCGGCGCGGCGGACCGTGCCGTCCTCGTCCCTGACGAGGATCGGGAGGTGGCCGGCGGAGGCGTAGACGAGCTTGCCCTCGTTCGGGTCATGGACCGCGTAGACGCAGGTGGCGATCTGGCTGGCGTCGATCTCGGCGGCGAGGCCGTCGAGCAGCTGGAGCACTTCGTGCGGGGGCAGGTCGAGCCGGGCGTAGGCGCGGACGGCGGTGCGGAGCTGTCCCATGACGGCGGCGGCGCGCACGCCGCGGCCCATCACGTCGCCGATGACGAGTGCGGTGCGTCCCGCGCCGAGGGTGATGACGTCGTACCAGTCGCCGCCGACCGCCGCGTCCGTGCCGCCGGGCTGGTACGTGGCGGCGATCCGCAGGTCGTCGGGCTGTTCCAGCTCCTGCGGGAGCAGGGAGCGCTGGAGGGTGACGGCGGTTTCGCGGTGGCGGCGCTCGCTGGCCCGCAGCCGCTCGGCGGCTTCGGCGTGGTCGGTGACGTCGGCGGCGTGCACGAGGACGGCGCCGCCGTCGAAGCGCGGGGAGTCCACGGGCAGGCAGGTGACGGTGTACGAGCCGCCGTCCTGGGTCTTGCGGGACTTGACCGTGCGCGGCTTCCCGCTGCGCAGGACCTGGTCCATCAGCGGCAGCAGTCCCAACTCGTGGGCCTCGGGGCAGACGTCGGCGACGGTGGCCCCGGTGGGGCGGGGTCCGAAGGCGGCGGCGTACGCGTCGTTCACATAGGCGATGCGGTGCTCGGAGCCGTGCACGAGCGCGACGAGGCCGGGGAGTCGGCCGATGATCTCCCGTACGGAGAAGTCCTCCAGGGCGGGGACTTCGTCGGGGAGGGGCTCAGGCTGCTGCTCGTACTCCCCGCGGGCCGCGGGCACGGAGCCCTCGGTCCCCCGCGCCGCCGTGCGGCGCTGCGTGCCGGGGAGTCGGGCGCTCCAACGGGTGAAGTTCACGGATCTGTATGCCTCGTGGTGTCGTTGGCCGTGCTGAGTCACTCTGTGCAGGTGTGAGCCCACCTATGGTCACACGTCCAGTGTGACCGACCGCACTGACATCGGTGTCAGTCGGGCTTCGGGCCGTTCTTGGGCGGCGGGGGCGCGGCGGCGAGTTCGAACTCGGCGCGCGGGTGTTCCAGCGAGCCGAGCGAGACGATCTCCCGCTTGAACAGGCCGGACAGGGTCCATTCGGCCAGGACACGGGCCTTCCGGTTGAAGGTGGGGACGCGGCTGAGGTGGTAGGCGCGGTGCATGAACCAGGCCGGGTAGCCCTTGAGTTTGCGACCGTAGACGTGCGCCACCCCCTTGTGAAGGCCGAGGGAGGCGACGGAGCCCGCGTATTTGTGGGCGTACTCCTTGAGCGGCTGTCCGCGGAGGGAGGCGGCGATGTTCTCGGCGAGCACCTTGGTTTGGCGCAGGGCGTGCTGCGCGTTCGGCGCGCACTCGGTGCCCGGCTCCTCCGCGGTGATGTCGGGGACGGCGGCCGCGTCGCCGGCCGCCCAGGCGTGTTCGACGCCGTCGACGGTCAGTTGTGCCGTGCAGGTGAGCCGGCCGCGGCCGTTGAGCGGTAGGTCGGTGGCGGCGAGGACCGGTGCGGGTTTGACGCCGGCGGTCCAGACGACCGTACGGGTCGGGAGGCGTGTGCCGTCGCTGAGGACGGCGATCCGGTCCTCGCAGGACTCGAGGCGGGTCTCGAGACGTACGTCGATGTTGCGGCCCCGCAGCTCGCGGATCGCGTACTTGCCCATCTTCTCGCCGACCTCGGGCAGGATCCGGTCGGACGCCTCGACCAGGACCCATTTCAGGTCCTCGGGCTTGACGTTGTGGTAGTACCGCGCGGTGTAGCGGGCCATGTCCTCCAGCTCGGCGAGGGCCTCCACGCCCGCGTAGCCGCCTCCGACGAAGACGAAGGTGAGGGCGGCGTCGCGCAGGCCCGGGTCGCGGGTGGAGGAGGCGATGTCCATCTGTTCGATGACGTGGTTGCGCAGTCCGATGGCCTCCTCGACGGTCTTGAAGCCGATGGCGTAGTCGGCGAGGCCGGGGACGGGGAGGGTGCGGGAGATCGAGCCGGGCGCGATGACCAGTTCGTCGTAGGTGAGCCGGATGTTCCCCGTTCCTTCCTCCTCGGTGGCGAGGGTGGAGAGGGTCGCGGTCCGCTTGGCGTGGTCGACGGCGTGGACCTCGCCGATGACGATCCGGCACTTGTCGAGGACGCGGCGGAGCGGGACGACGACATGGCGCGGGGAGATCGAGCCGGCGGCCGCTTCGGGGAGGAAGGGCTGGTACGTCATGTACGGCTCGGGCGTGACCACGACGATCTCGGCCGCACCGCTTCTGAGCTCGGCCTTGAGCTGCCGCTGGAGGCGCAGCGCGGTGTACATCCCGACGTAGCCACCGCCGACAACGAGAATGCGCACAGGTTCGGTCACTGTCCCATGACGCAACGCCGTTCGGGGTTTGTCCACAGGCCCGGCAAATTGTGTGACCGGTGGGGCGTGGAGGCGTGGGGTGGCGCGTGAGGTGTGTGCGGCGGGAAGTACGCAGGTCAGGGTGGGCGTGTGGGGTGCGTCGGGGGGTCATAATCGGGAGAGTTCAGGCCCTTGCTCCGATCGGGGGGCGCACCGTACGGAACTCCCCCTTCTGAATTGACCTCGACTCAACTATGTTCGTACCTCGTCGGGGTATCGGATCGCTGCGCGTAGACCAGTGCGTGGGACGGTCCGGTCGATCCCGTGTCAGGGCGGGGAGTCTCCGGGGGGAGACATCATGAGCGGGGGAACGCTTATGCACATGCAGGATTCACGTTGGCAGGCCGTCGTCGGCACGACGGACGGCTCGGTCAACGGACGGACGGGAGCGTCGGCGCACGTCGGCCGCTCGGCTCCGCTGCGCGTGGACGCGCAGCGGAATCTGGAGCACGTCCTGCGCGCTGCGCGCGAGGTCTTCGGCGAACTCGGTTACGGGGCACCGATGGAGGACGTGGCCCGTAGGGCCCGGGTCGGTGTCGGCACGGTCTACCGCCGCTTCCCGAGCAAGGACGTCCTGGTGCGCCGGATCGCCGAGGAGGAGACCTCCCGGCTGACGGACCAGGCCCGTGCGGCTCTCGGTCAGGAGGAAGAGCCCTGGTCGGCGCTCTCCCGTTTCCTGCGCACGTCGGTCGCCTCGGGCGCCGGAAGGCTGCTGCCACCGCACATCCTGCGGGTGGGTGTGGACGCGGACGACCTGGTGCTGCCGGCGCGGTCGGCGGAGGACGAGAGGCGCGTACCGCACCAGCGGGGTTTCGGCGACCAGGCCGAGCAGCGAGTCGTCGGACCGCGGGCGGTGCCCGAGTCCGAGCAGGACGACGCGGGAGCCGCGGAGCTCCTGGAGGTCGTCGGGCGGCTGGTCGACCGGGCCCGTGAGGCGGGCGAGCTGCGGACCGACGTGACCGTGGCGGACGTCCTGCTCGTCATAGCCACGGCGGCGCCCGCGCTGCCGGACGCGGCGCAGCAGGCGGCGGCCTCGGCCCGGCTCCTGGACATCCTCCTGGAGGGTCTGCGCTCGCGGTAGCGGGTGACGGCCGGGCCTGCGGTAGCGGGTGACGGCCGGGCCTGCGGCAGCGGGTGACGGCCGGGGCGTCGGATGGTCCGGGCGGACCGTTGAGCATTCCACGAACGGATGAACGGTTACGCCCGGATATAGCAAGTCGCCCCGGACGAGTGGTAAGTGGACGGGAGGGTTCGACCCGCCTGCGCTCTGTGGCACGCTGTGCCCGTGTTCGAGTCTGAGCGTGCGTACGGGGGCTTCCGCGATGAGCGGTGACGGTCGGGACGAACCGCTGGGCAACGGCGGTGCCACGGAGACCGGGGGCCTGCCTTCCCGGCAGGTGCCGAGCCAGGGCGGGCCAGGAGGCTCCTCCGGTGCGCCCACGGGCAGGCCGGCCGCCTCGCAGGGGCTCGCCGTTCCGGGGCCCGCCGATCCGAGCGTGCCCACGCAGCGTGAACGACGGCTCGGACCGGTCGGCGAAGGTGCCGGCGAGCCCGACTCCGTACTGCCGCCGCCCGTCGAACTGCCGCCGTCCGACGCCGATCTCATCCAGCTGATGCGGGACGGCGACGACAGCGCGTACGAAGAGCTGTTCCGCCGCCACTCCGAGGCCGTACGGCGCTACGCCGGGACGTGCTGCCGCGACGCGCACACCGCCGACGACCTGACGGCGGAGGTGTTCGCCCGGACACTCCAGGCCGTACGGGGCGGGGCGGGGCCCGAGCAGGCCGTGCGTGCCTACCTCCTGACCACGGTCCGCCGGGTGGCCGCGAACTGGACGCGGACACAGAAGCGGGAGCATCTGGTCGACGACTTCGCGGTGTTCGCGGCGCAGGCCGCTCGCGGCTCCGAGGTCTCCGACCAGAACGCGTCCTTCAGAGCGGGCCTCGATCTCGGCGCCGACGTCCATGCCATGCACGAGGCCGAGCAGTCCCTGGCCATGCAGGCGTTCCGCTCGCTGCCCGAGCGGTGGCAGGCCGTGCTGTGGCACACCACCGTCGAGGAGGAGTCGCCGAGCGAGGTCGCGCCGCTGTTCGGCCTGACCGCCAACGCCACCGCCGTGCTCGCCAGTCGGGCCCGCGAGGGCCTCAAGCAGGCGTACCTCCAGGCCCATGTCAGCCAGTCCCTCACCGCCGGCGGGGACTGCTCCCGCTACGCCGACCGGCTCGGCGCCTATGCGCGCGGCGGGCTGCGGATGCGGGCCGAGCGGGGGCTGCGCAAGCACCTGGAGGAGTGCGTCAAGTGCCGGCTCGCCGCCGGTGAACTGGCCCACGTCAACGCCGGGATCCCCGCGCTGCTGCCGGTCGCCGTCATCGGCTGGTTCGCCGCCGGGTACTCGCTCAAGGCCGCGGGCATCGTGGCCGGTGGTGTGGCGGGCGCGGCGGGTGCCGGTGCGGCCGCCGCCGCGACGGGGGCCGGTTCGTCGAGCACGGCCGGGGCGTCCTCCGCCGCCGTGGCCGAGGGGCTCGGCGCTCCCGCGAAGGCCGGCATCGCTGCGGCCGTGGCGGTTGCTGCGACCGCCGGTCTGGTGTGGGCGCTGTCCGGGGATCCGCAGCCGGTCGCGCAGCCCGTGCCGTCGCCGCCGGCCGTCGTGCCCGTCGTACCCCCGGAGCCGACCCCGCCGCCGAAGCCGACGCCCAAGCCCACTCCGCCGCCGGCGCCGCCCGTACAGGCCCCGGAGCCGACACCGACGCCCACGCCGCCCCCTCCGCCGCCCAAGCCCAGCCCCACGCCCACGCCGAGGCCGACCCCGCCGGCCCCCGCGCCGAAGCCGAAGCCCAGCCCGCCGAAGCCGACCCCGCCGCCCGCTCCGCCCGCCGTGTACCAGGTCAACCGGCTGGACTACGGGATCTTCGGTGACGGCACCGAGCCGGAGGTACGGCTCGGGGACAGCACCTGGATGTGGCAGCGCGACGGTCTGGCGATCGACGGCACGCGGTACGCGCACGGGGTGAGCGTGCACGCGCCGTCCTCCGTCACGATCGATCTCAACCGCCGGTGCACCGGCTATGACGCGGTCGTCGGCATCGACGACCTGAGCGCGCCCCTCAGGGCCGGCGGCATCCGCTTCTCCGTCTACGGCGACGACGAACGGCTCTGGCGCTCGGACGTGCTCCGGCCGGGCGACCCGGCGGTCCCGGTCCATGTGGGCATCGCGGGCCGCAGGACGATCCGTCTGGTCGTGGAGGAGCACACGCCGTTCGGACGGGCCGCGGTGGCGGACTGGGCGCAGTCGCAGATCAGCTGCGCCTGAGCCGGGGCGGCGGGTCGCCCAGCCCGGGCGGCGGGTCGCCCGTGGCCCTCACGCCGGAAGCGACCGCGTCGACGGCACCAGCGGGCCCACCACCGCCCGTTGCCGCGGAGGGGCCGCCGTGCCCGTCCAGCAGGTGCCGCGGCGGGCGAGGAGGCGGTGGAGCCAGAGCTCGGTGGAGACGAGGTCGGCCAGGCCGTCCAGGGGGACCGGTTCGCCCTCGGAGGCCGCGCGGAGGGCCTTGCGGACCACGCGGGCCTCGATCAGGCCCGCGTCGGCGAGGAGCGGGGCCGAGAAAAGGGCCATGAGGTCGGGGAGCGCGGCGCGCAGGCCCGCGCGGACGGCCGAGGCCGGGACCGCGGGGTTCGGCGTGCCCCAGCCCGGCGGGAGGTCGTGGATGCCCGCCCCCGCGAGGACGGTGCGCAGGACGGCCGCCCGGGCGCCCGGCTGGACGCGCAGGGATTCGGGGAGGTCGCGGCAGGCCCGTACGACCTGGTTGTCGAGGAAGGGCGCGTGCAGTCGCTGGCTGCGGATCTCCGCCGCCTGTTCCAGGACCCGGTGGTCGGCCGCCGCCCGGGCGAGCGCCGCACGCGCGCGTGCCTCCCCCGGTCGCTGCACCGATGTCGGCAGGGTCGCGGCCCGGTTCAGGCGAACCGATACTTCAGCCAGTGCCTCACCGGTGAGCCAGCGTGCCGCGGGGCCGGGACGGGACCAGGTCAGGGCGGAGAGGGACGCCTCCAGGGGACCGAAGGCCCCCTGCCCCGGGCGGTTGGCCTCCAGGAGCCGTGTCGCCGCCACCTCCAGGCCCGAGCGGTAGGGGGTACGGGCGAGCCGACGCGCCGCCCGGTAGACCGTCAGCGGCACCAGCAGTGAACCCGCCGACGGGCCGGTGGCCTTGGCGAGTGCCGTCACCGGGCGCACCAGCGACCTGCGCCGCCGGTCCATCAGCAGATCGGCGAGGCGCGCCGGGTGCGCGTCCAGGACCTGACGGGCCCCCAGGCCCGTGAAGTGGTCCGCGCTGCCGCCCGCGAGGCGCCGCCGGTGCCGGTCGGCGAAGACGAGCGAGGGGCCCGGCTCGTCGGTCAGCGGACCGTCCAGCTCCGCGTAGGGCAGCGCCTCCTCGCCGGCCGCCACGACCACATGGTGCAGCCGCGGGTTCTCCGCAATCGCCCGGGCCCGCTCCAGCTCGTCCTCCCGGCCCGGAGCGCCGTCCGGGCCTCCCTGGGCGGTGAGGTCGTTGAAGGTGACGGCGAGCAGCCGCTCCCCCGCGCCCGTGCCGTGACCGAGGATCGTCCCGGGCACGCCCGGGAGGCCGGCCGCCAGCAGCGCGAGCGTGCCCGAAGCGCTGCCCCCGGAGAGGTCCGCTCCGATCCCGGGTGCGGGGCCGCCGCCCCGGGCCGCCCGCCGCTCGGCGGGCCCCATGCCGGGGACGGGCCCGGGGTCCGGAAGCGGGAAGTCCGGCGCGTGC
Organism: Streptomyces sp. NPDC056222; assembly: GCF_042264065.1. Lineage (NCBI taxonomy): Bacteria > Bacillati > Actinomycetota > Actinomycetes > Kitasatosporales > Streptomycetaceae > Streptomyces > Streptomyces sp. NPDC056222. The sequence goes on from NZ_JBHJTL010000107.1 coordinate 10,205, forward strand.
CGGGGAGCGGTGAGCCGGGCCCGTACGGCGTCGACCAGCGCGTCCCGTACGCCCTCCACCGCCCGGCGCGGCTCGACCTCGGCGGCGGCGACCGCGAGCGAGGCCACCGCCTCGTAGCCGGTGATCTCGCGCGAACCCTCGCGCAGGATCAGCGCGTGCCCGGGCGGCACCCGCTTCACCCCTTCGTACGGTGTGGAGTCGCGCAGCGCCTCCGGGGTCTCGGGGCACGCGAGGAGCGCGGCCAGATGCCCGATGTCGAGCTGGGCCTCGATGAGGTCCGCGAGGGGCAGGGCGGCGGTGGCGTACGCCGTGCCGTTGGCCCACGGGGTGTGGAACACCGGCCGGGCGCCCGCCAGATCGCCCGTGACGGTGATCCGGCGGCCGACCTTCACGACCGCCGTGTAGCTGCCGGCCCATGCGGTGAGATGGCGCAGCGCGCCCCCGCGTGCGGTGAGGAGCCCGACCCTCAGCTCCTCGTCGCTCGCGGCGCAACACCCCAGTACGGCGAGGCGGGTGTGTGCGTCGATGCTGATCAGCCGGACCTCGTCGGGGCGCCAGTCGCCGACCGCCCAGAGGGGATCGGGGTCACCCCACAGGAGCTGTGCGCCCACCGGCTGGACCGTGCGCCCCTCGGAGGCCGCACCCCCCACGGCGCCGGCCGTACCCGTCGGACCGAAGCTCGCGGCGACACTGCTCCAGCCCACCAGCCATCGCATCGGCGCCTCCACGTCAGTTCAGTGGAGGAACATGCTGCCACGACAACGGCGCACAGGAGGGGCTCCGGGGTCGCGCGCGCAAAGGTGAATGCGCCCCTGGCATGGGACAGTTGCGGCCGCTTCGGCCACCGTCGTCATTCGGCCATTCTCAGCAGCGCCAGGAGTAGCCGTCTGTCCGGGAAGTGTCCGGCAGTCCGGGAGGCGCTGTCCGCCTCCCGGAGCCGTCCGCCGCCCGCGGGGAGCGGGGCGGCGGTATCCCCCAGCCCACCGGTCCACAGCCGGGTGGGCCGACCCACGCAGCACTCATGGAAGCGCTCCCGCTCCGACCGGGCGAGAGCGCACGGCCGGGCGCACGGCCACACAACCGGAGCACGCGCCCGGAGCCGCCCCACGGGCGCCACCCCGCGTTCCACGCGCCGACGTCACTACGCCATCCGTCCCCCATCCGTCTGTTCACACAACAATCCCGCCATACGGAACTCCGCCCCTTAACGGTAGGGATGCGGCGAACTACGCTGTGTTTACGAATGCCGCACGCCTATGCCCGGCGTCGTGGCGGCCGTCTTGGGTGTCGAGGGGTGGCGTCATGTCCAGGGAGCAACGCGGGCCGAACGAAAAGCTCGGCACGGTTCTCGCCCTCGCGGGAATCAGCAACGCCGGCCTCGCCCGGCGCGTCAACGACCTCGGGGCACAACGGGGACTGACTCTTCGGTACGACAAGACCTCGGTGGCCCGGTGGGTGTCGAAGGGCATGGTGCCGCAGGGCGCCGCGCCGCATCTGATCGCGGCCGCGATCGGCCAGAAGCTCGGCCGGCCGGTGCCGCTGCACGAGATCGGCCTCGCCGACGCCGACCCGGCGCCCGAGGTGGGTCTCGCCTTCCCGCGCGACGTGGGTGAGGCGGTCCGCTCGGCCACCGAGCTGTACCGTCTCGACCTCGCGGGCCGACGGGCCGGCGGCGGCGGGATCTGGCAGTCGCTCGCGGGATCCTTCGCGGTCAGCGCCTATGCGACCCCCGCCTCCCGGTGGCTGATAACGCCCGCCGACGCGTCCGTCGAGCGGCTGCTCGAACCCGCCGAAGGCCTGGTGCCCGAAGGACCCGAGACCGGCCCCCACGCGCGCGTGGGGCACAGCGACGTCGCCAAGCTCCGCGAGGCGGCCGAGGACGCGCGCCGCTGGGACTCCAAGTACGGGGGCGGCGACTGGCGTTCCTCGATGGTCCCGGAGTGCTTACGGGTCGATGCCGCCCCGCTGCTGCTCGGCTCGTACTCGGACGAGGTCGGGCGGGCCCTGTTCGGCGCGACGGCCGAGCTGACCCGGCTGGCCGGCTGGATGGCCTTCGACACCGGCCAGCAGGAGGCCGCCCAGCGCTACTACATCCAGGCGCTGCGGCTGGCGCGCGCCGCGGCCGACGTGCCGCTCGGCGGATACGTCCTCGCGTCCATGTCCCTCCAGGCCACCTACCGGGGCTTCGCCGACGAGGGCGTGGACCTGGCCCAAGCCGCCCTGGAGCGCAACCGGGGGCTCGCCACCGCCCGCACCATGTCCTTCTTCCGGCTCGTAGAGGCCAGGGCGCACGCCAAGGCCGGCGACGGGCCGGCGGCCGCGGCCGCGCTCAAGGCGGCAGAGGGCTGGCTGGAGCGCTCACGGGAGGGCGACGCCGACCCGTCGTGGCTGGGCTTCTACTCGTACGACCGGTTCTGCGCGGACGCCGCCGAGTGCTACCGGGACCTGAAGGCCCCGCGCCAGGTGCGCCGCTTCACCGAGCAGGCGCTGTCCCGGCCGACGGAGGAGTTCGTCCGCTCGCACGGACTGCGGCTCGTGGTGTCGGCGGTGGCCGAGCTGGAGTCGGGCAATCTGGACGCGGCGTGCGCGGCGGGCACGCGCGCGGTGGAAGTGGCGGGCCGTATCTCGTCCGCCCGCACCACCGAGTACGTACGGGATCTTCTGCACCGCCTGGAGCCGTACGGGGACGAGCCGAGGGTCATCGAGCTGAGGGAGCGGGCCCGTCCACTGCTGATGACTCCGGCGTGACGCGTGTCCCACCGGGTTTAACGGGATTGTCAGTGGGTCAGTGCACTATCGGGGTGGGAGGTGGTGCAGGTGTCGGTGTCCGCACGGTCCGTACGCGACGTGGACTGCGACGTGCTCGTCGTCGGCGGCGGGATCGTCGGTCTGTCGACGGCGTACGCGCTGACCCGCTCCGCGCCCGGTACCCGCGTGACGGTCCTGGAGAAGGAGCACGGCCCGGCCCGCCACCAGACGGGGCGGAACAGCGGCGTGATCCACAGCGGGATCTACTACCGCCCGGGGTCCCTGAAGGCACGGTTCGCGGTCGCGGGGGCGGCCGAGATGGTCAAGTTCTGCGCGGAGTACGGCCTGCCGTACGAGGTCACGGGCAAGCTGATCGTCGCGACCGGGCGCGACGAGCTGCCCCGGCTGCACGCGCTCGTGCAGCGCGGCCGGGAGAACGGCATCCCGGTGCGCGAGCTGGGCCCCGCGCAGATCAGCGAGTACGAGCCGCGGGTGCGGGGGCTCGCCGCGATCCATGTCGGCACGACCGGGATCTGCGACTACGGAGCGGTGGCGGCGCAGCTCGCCGAGTCCTCCGGGGCGCGGATCCTGTACGGCTCCGAGGTCACCGCGATCGACCGCCGGCCCTGGGGCGTCGCCGTCCGTACGGCCGCCGGGGCGGTGGTGCGGGGGCGGGTCCTGGTGAACTGCGCGGGGTTGCACTGCGACCGGGTGGCCCGGCTCGCGGGCGACGAGCCGGGGATGCGGATCGTCCCCTTCCGCGGGGAGTACTTCGAGCTGGCGGACCCCTCGCTGGTGCGCGGCCTGGTCTACCCGGTGCCTGACCCGGCCTTCCCCTTCCTCGGGGTCCATCTGACGCGGGGCGTCGACGGCGGTGTGCACGTGGGGCCGAACGCGGTGCCGGCGCTGGCTCGCGAGGGGTACGGCTGGTCCACCGTCCGGCCCGGCGAATTGGCGGGGACGCTGGCGTGGCCCGGATCGTGGCAGATCGCACGGGAGCACTGGCGGTACGGAGCGGGTGAGCTGCGCCGGTCGCTGTCGAAGCGGGCCTTCACGGAGGCGGTGCGCAGGCTGCTGCCGGTGGTGGAGGAAACGGATCTGCGGCGGGCGCAGGCGGGGGTGCGGGCGCAGGCGGTGCTGCGGGACGGCACGCTGCTGGACGACTTCCTGATCCGCGAGGCCCCGCGGACGATCCACGTGCTGAACGCCCCGAGCCCGGCGGCGACGGCGTCCCTCCCGATCGGCCGGGAGATCGCCACGAGGGCACTGTCCTTTATGTAGTCCTCGCCACAGCGGAGCGGGGTGAGCGCGCCCGTAGAATTGGGGGCATTGTGTCTGAGTCTCGAGAAACCGCCACCCGCCCCGCCGCCGAGCCCGTCGTCTTCCAGCGGGGCAGCCAGAGGTTCGCCGCCGGGGAAGGGCCCCTGCCCGATCCCGCCGGTTCGCACCACGAACGGCGCATCCGCAGCTTCCAGCCCCGCCGCAGCCGCGTCACCGCGGGGCAGGCCGAGGCAATGCTCAAGCGGTGGCCCGACTGGGGTCTCGACATCGACGGCAAGCGGATCCTCGATCTGAAGGAGATGTTCGGCGGCCTCCCCGTCGTCCTGGAGATCGGCTTCGGCATGGGCGAGGCCACGGCCGAGATGGCCGCCGCCGACCCCGGCACCGGCATCCTCGCCGTGGACGTCCACACCCCCGGTCAGGGCAACCTCCTCGGTCTCGCCGACCGCAACGGGCTCGAGAACGTCCGCGTCGCCAACGGAGACGCGATCATCCTGCTGCGCGAGATGCTCGGCACCGACGCCCTCGACGGCTGCCGCGTCTACTTCCCGGACCCGTGGCCCAAGAAGCGCCACCACAAGCGGCGCCTGATCCAGCCCGAGTTCCTCACGCTGCTCGCGACGCGGATGAAGCCCGGCGCCGTCCTGCACTGCGCCACCGACTGGGAGGAGTACGCCGAGCAGATGCTCGAGGTCCTCTCCGCCCACCCCGACTTCGAGAACACGCAGGCCGACGGCGGCTACGCACCCCGCCCCGCCTTCCGTCCCCTCACCCGCTTCGAGGGGCAGGGCCTCGACAAGGGCCACCTCGTGCACGACCTGCTCTTCGCCAGGAAGTAGGACGTCGAGGGCGGAACTCCCTCGCGGGGTGTCAGTCCCTGTCGTTAGGGTCGATCACGTGTCGAACCACGTGCCCGTCCCTGCCCGGGACACCGAGGAGCCCGACTTCACGGCTGTCCCGGACCGCGCCCAGTGGCGTTACCGGCCCCGCCGAGCGTTCTGGCGCAGCAAGGTGGTCCGGGCGGTCGCCGTGGTCACGCTGCTCACGCTCTGCGCGCTGGTGATCCTCGCGATCGTGCGGGACCAGACCGGCACCGAGGGGTTCCTCGTCGGCCTCGGCCTGGCCGTCCTGCCCGTCCCTCTGCTGGTCGCCGCATTCCGCTGGCTCGACCGCGTCGAACCCGGCCCGTGGCGGAACCTGATCTTCGCGTTCTGCTGGGGCGCCTTCGCCGCCGCGCTCGTCTCGATCATCGCCAACTCCTTCGCGGTCCGCTGGATAGCCACCGCCACGGCCGACCCCGCGTCCGCCGACACCCTCGGCGCCACGGTCGTGGCACCGGTGGTCGAGGAGAGCGCCAAGGCCGCCGCCGTACTGCTGATCTTCCTGCTGCGCCGCCGCGAGTTCACCGGTCTCGTCGACGGCGTCGTGATCGCCGGCCTCACCGCAAGCGGCTTCGCCTTCACCGAGAACATCCTCTATCTCGGCCGGGCCTTCGGCGAGGACCAGGAGATCGGCACGACCGGCATCGGCTCGATGACCGCGGGCACCTTCTTCGCACGGATCGTGATGTCGCCGTTCGCGCATCCGCTCTTCACCGTGCTCACCGGCCTCGGCTTCGGCTTCGCCGCCCTCGCCGCCCGGCGCCAGCGCGTGCGGCGCGTCCTGCTGCCGGTCGCCGGTCTCGTCCTCTCGATGGGCGTGCACGCCCTGTGGAACAGCTCGGCGACCGTCCTCGGACCGTGGGGCTTCATCGTCGTGTACGGCATCTTCATGGTGCCCGCGTTCGGTCTGCTGACCTGGCTGGCGATATGGAGCAGGCAGCGGGAGCTGCGCACGATATCCGGGCAGCTCCCGGCGTACGCGGCGGCCGGCTGGCTCTCCCCCGCCGAGCCGCTCGCGCTCTCCTCGATGCGGGCCCGCTCCCTCGCCCGCGACTTCGCCCGCCGCACGTACGGCCCGGCGGCCGCCGTAGCGGTCGGGGAGTACGAGGCGTTCGCGACGACCCTCGCCTTCCTGCGCCACCGCGCCCAGCGCGGCGCGGGCGCACCTGACTTCCTCGCCCGTGAGCAGGAGCTGCTCCACCACCTCTGGCAGCGCAAGGCGGTCGCATCCCCCGCCCTGACCTACGCCGCGCGGGCGACGGGCCAGGTCTGGGCGCCGCCCCAGTACCTCGACTACGGCGGCTACAACCCGTACCGGAGCTAGATCGCGGGGCGCCTCCGGGTCGGTCGGCCGCATGTCGGGCGCGGCCGGACGCCGACGGCACCGCGGATGATGCGGTGTTCCGGCACCCCTGACGTCGGGGGTAGCGCCAGGACCGCCTGAATCGTGGGGGTGCCGCAGAACCGCCGGAGTCGTGGGGAGCGCAACGAGGGACGCGCCCCCGCGCGAAGAGCGTGGGGGCGCGTCGAAGACTCGGCGGCCTCAGCGGCCTGGGATTCCCGGCCGGATCAGACCGACAGGCCCTTGTCCCGCAGCCAGGCGGCCGGGTCGATGCCGTCGCCGCCCGCGGTGTGGACCTCCAGGTGCAGGTGCGGCCCGGTCACGTTGCCGGTCGCGCCGACACGGCCGATCGTCTCGCCCGTGCCCACCGACTGGCCCACGCTCACCGTCATCGAGGACAGGTGCGCGTACCAGACCTCCGAGCCGTCCTCCAGCTCGAGGACGATCCGGTAGCCGTACGAGCCCGACCAGCCCGCCGACTTGATGGTGCCGCCGTGGACCGCCTTGACCGGGGTGCCGGTGGGCGCCGCGAAGTCGAGGCCCGTGTGGTAGCCGGAGGACCACATGGAGCCGGACTGGCCGTAGGTGGAGGTGAGGGTGTACGAGGACGTGGGCAGGGAGTAGCTCGCGGCGAGCTTGGCCAGCCGCTCCGCCTCGGCCTTGGCCGCTGCCTCCGCCTCCGCCTTCTTCTTCGCCTCGGCGGCGGCCTTCTCGGCCGCGGAGGCCTTCGCCGCCGCCTCGGCCGCTGCCTTCTCGGCGGCCTGCTTCTCCGCCTCGGCCTTCTCGGCCGCGTCGGCGGAGGCCTGCTGCTGCTCGGCCTGCTGGAGGATGCGGGCGCGCAGCGCCTCGCCGGCGTCGGCGGTGGACTCGGACGCGGAACCGCCGCCGGTCTTCTCGGCGCTGTCGGCCGAGAGGGTGAGGGAGGCGGTGAGCGGCTGCGGGTTGTTCGTCCCGGAACCCGTACCGTCGGCGCCGTCCTCGTCGGAGATGAGCTCGCCGACGCCCGGCAGTTCGGAGGCGTCCGGGAGGTTCAGGTCCGGGAGCGATATGGAGACCGGGGGCTTGTCCTTGGCGGTGGCCATGCCACCCGCGCCGACGGCCGCGATGACACCGACGCCGAGGACGGTGGAGGAGCGGGCGAAGGCGGAGCGCTGCTTCACGACCCGGTGGCGGCCACCGGAGCGGGCCTGCTGGCGAAGGGAGTCCTCGGTGGGGTTCCACTCCCCCCACGTCGTGGTGTCGTCCGTACCGGCGGCGCCCGGCGCACCGAACGCTTGGAACCCGTCGAAGGTGTCTTCGGGGGCAGGGGTGTTGGACGCCACGGAGGCGTACTCCTTTCCTTCCTTCTCGCCTACCGGGTTAGCTGACGGGTTCGGAGCAGGAAGGTCTCCTACGAGCGGTGTCGCACGGATGCGACGGTGCCCGATTCACCCCAAGTGGTGGTTCCCCGGTTCCTTTTCAGGATTCGGCGCGTGCGCACGGTGCCGTCTCTTGCGACGGCTGGGACGACCGCGCTGCGTTATCGAACGTTAATAGACAGGAGGGCCGGATTCCAAGCTGTTCCGAGTGATCATTCAAGGGATTGAGGCAGTACAGCCCGATTTGACCCCGCTTCAGTTAACCCCTGCCTGAAAGAGTTGGAACTGACAGTGTGTCAGTTGTTATCGCAGCGGTACCTCTCCACTACGCATGGTCACGGCACCACCGGCATCGTCCGCCGCCGCTCCGGCTGCCCGGTCGCCGGACGGCTCACGGCGAGCAGCGCCATGTCGTCCGTGGAGCCGCCGCCCGTGTAGCGACGGACGTCGTCGACGAGCGCGTCCAGCAGCTCCTCGGGACCCGGGAAGATCCGGCCGGCGAGCCGCTCGGCCGGATCGTAGAAGGTGCCCTCGGCGTCGCGCGCCTCGGACAGCCCGTCGGTGTAGAAGAGCAGCGTCGCGCCGGGCGGGTACGGGCTCTCGTCCGCCCGGTCCGGCCAGGCGGCCAACTCGCCCATGCCGAGCGGCAGCGCCGGCTCGCTCGGCGCCAGAAGCTCCAGGCCCCCGTCCGCGTGCAGCAGCAGCGGCTCGGGGTGACCGCGGTTCACCACCCGTACGTGTCCGTCCACGCGCGGGATCTCGGCCAGGACGGCCGTGGTGAACCCCTCGAAGGCGTCGAGGCTGGAGCGCCGCGTGCCCTCCCGGGCCAGCGCCCGCTCCAGCCGCTGCGCGACGCCCTCGAGGGTCGCCTCCTGCTCGGCCGCCTCCCGGAAGGCCCCGATCACGATGGCGACCGCCTCGACCGCGTCCAGCCCCTTGCCCCGTACGTCACCGACCACGAGCCGCACCCCGTACGGAGTGTCCTGGACGGCGAACAGATCGCCGCCGATGAACGCGTCCGCCTGCGCGGCCTCGTAACGAGCCGCCACCTGAAGGCCGCCGATCCGCTCGGCCGGCGTCGGCAGGACCGCCTTCTGGGCGGCCGCCGCGATCACCCGGGCCGAGGCGAGCCGCTCGCCGCTGCGCAGGACGACCCGGTTGATGAGCAGGGCGAGGGCGGCGACGGTGGCGACGGTGAACGTCTCGGTGAGGGAGGGAACTTCGGTGGCCGTGTGGTTGTAGAGGTGCAGACCGACGCCGGCCAGGATCGCGGCGATGCCGGTGAGCAGGGTCGTGAGCATCGAGAAGAACGGGGCCGCGATGAGCGGAGCGGCCGAGAACATCGGGGCCGCCGTGTACGAGGGCGGGGTGGAGAGGTCGAAGACGACACCGCCGAGGATGACGAGTGGGGGCAGGGCCCGGATGAACCGCCGGGCCTGCTCGGCTCGCGGCCGCGGACGCCCGTTCACGTCGCCGCCCGCGCCTCGCTGCCCCTGCCCCACCTGTGCTCTCCTGCCCGGTCCGTACACGGCGACGGACGGTACCGCGCCCACCCCAGGGTGGCGGGAGCCGCGCCGCGCGGCGACCCCCGCTCGGCCGAGTGGGTGACACCTCCTCAGCCGCTCACCCCTACGCCCCCGCCCTTCACCTCCGCGCGCCCCCGGCCCTTACCCCCGAGCGCCCGGGACCGCGTCCGCGCTCAGCCGTCCGCCGCGCCCCAGGGCCCCCACCGCGCACGCGCACGCCAACCCGACCCCGCACAGCACCAGCCACGGCGTCGCCGACCACCCGGTCACATCGAGCAGCGCGCCCGTCCCCAGGTTCCCGAGCGTGATCCCGATCCCGCAGACGGTGTTGTAGAGCCCGTAGTGCGTGGCCACCCACCGCCCGCCCGAGAGCGCGACGACCGTGTCCATCTCGTACGGGTACAGCACCGCGTTCGCGACCGCCAGGGCCGCCGCGCACAGCAGCAGCCCCCCGAGCCCGGGCACGGCCACCGGCGGCAGGAAAGCCGCGCCCATCAGCACGAGGCCGAGGACCAGACACCGCTCACGGCTCAGCCGGCGCGCGCACCAGGCCGTGATCCGCAGCTGGCCGGCCAGCGCGACGAGCGCGGAGACGACGAAGAGCGCGGTCGTCGCCGCCGTGCCGTCCGCCGCGAGCGGCAGCGCCAGATAGACCTGGAAGGACAGGACGTACGAGCCGGTCATCGCCAGCGAGAAGAGCCAGAAGGTGCGGTTGGTCAGCACCGTACGGAACTGGCCCCGCTCCTCGACCGCCTCCGCCGGCTTCCCCCGTACCGGAAGGTGCCGCAGCTGCACCAGCGTCAGTACGGCGAACAGCACCGCCGCCACCACGCACGTCAGCCGGAACGACACCCCCGTCAGCGCCACCCCCACCAGCGGCCCGAGCAGGATCCCGGCCTGGTAGTACGTGTTGAACAGCGCGAACGCCTCCACGCGTCGCTCCCCCGCCTCCGCCGCGAGATACGCCCGCACGGCCGGGTTGAACAGCGCCCCCGCCAGGCCCGTCGCCACCGAGGCGGCGACCAGCACCGGCAGCGACTGGGCGAAGGCGAGCGCCCCGAAGCCGGCCGTCCGCAGCGCGCAGCCCGCGACGATCAGCGGCTTGAAGCCGAGCCGGTCGGCGAGCGCCCCGCCGACCAGGAACATGCCCTGCTGGGAGAGGTTCCGTACGCCGAGGACGAGTCCGACGGCCCAGGCCGCCATCCCGAGGCCGTCGGCGAGATGAGCGGCGAGGTACGGCATCAGCATGTAGAAGCCGAGGTTGATCGTCAGCTGGTTGAGGAAGAGCAGCCGTACCGCGGGCTCGAACGTACGGCTCTGGCGCCAGATCCCGCCCTTGGCGGGGGCCGAGGCCTCGGTGCTCATCGGACCCGCTCCAGGACCCGGCGGGTCCAGCCGTCGACCCGGACGTCACCCTCGTACGCCGCCGGCTCCTCGCGCGTCGGGGCGTCGAGCAGCCCGTACGCCGCGCAGAACTCGTCGCTGAAGACCGTGTCGAAGTAGCGCTGGGGCCCGTCGGGGAAGACGGCCGCGATCCGTGTCCCGCGCGGGCGGGTGCGGGCCAGCCATCCGGCGACGAGCGCGACCGCGCCCACGCTCCAGCCGCCGGTGGCGAACTGACGCGACGCCAGGCGCCGGGCCGCCCGGACCGCGTCGGCCGGACCGACCCAGTGGATCTCGTCGAAGGCGGCGTGGTCGACGTTGCCGGGATGGATGGAGGAGCCGAGCCCGCGCATCAGGCGCTCACCGGCCGGGAGGCCGAAGACGGTGGAGTGGACGCTGTCCACGCCGACCAGCTCCAGGGCGGGGCTGGACGTGGCGCGCAGCGCGCGGGAGATGCCCGCGGAGTGCCCGCCCGTCCCCACCGCGCAGACCAGGACGTCGATCCGGTCGAGCTGCGTGGAGAGCTCCGCCGCGAGCCCGCCGTACGCCTCGGGGTTGTCGGGGTTGCCGTACTGGTTCGGCCACCACGCCCCGTCGAGGGCCGCGAGCAGCTCCGCCACCCGGTCCATCCGCGCCTGCTGCCAGCCGCCCCGCGGGCTCGGCTCAGGAACGACATGGACGGTGGCGCCGTGGGCGACGAGCATCCGCTCGACGATCGGCTCGAGACCGGGGTCGGTGACGACATGGACGGGGTGGCCGTGCAGCACGCCGGCCAGCGCGAGGCCGAGGCCGAGGGTGCCGGAGGTCGACTCGACGACGGGCGCGCCGGGCCGCAGCTCTCCGCGACGGCGGGCCTGTTCGACCATGTGGAGGGCGGCGCGGTCCTTGATACCGCCGAAGTTGAAGCCTTCGAGCTTGGCCCAGTAGCCGTCGTCCATCCACAGCACGGGGGTGTTGCCGACGGTCTGCGCGGCGACGGAGAGAGGACTTCCGGGCAGCAGGTTGTTCATCAGGAGTACGTCCTTGAGTGGGTACGCCGAAAGGGAGCCTGGTCGTGTCGTGCGACCCGGCTCAGTTCCGGTCCACTCCGAGGGTGATCAGCAGCCGGCCCGGCTCGGGGCCGGGTCCCGCCCGGTCACGGACGCAGCGCGCCCGCGGATCGGCGGGGAAGACCTCGTCGTCGGCGAGGAGTACGGCTCCGCCCGCATCGGACGCAGCGGGCTGCGGGACCGTCTGGGCGGGCAGATGGATGTCGAAGGACCACGTCTCCCCGGGGCGCTCGCAGCCGTGCGGCAGGGCGGGGGCGGTGACGGTGGTCGTGTCGTCCGGGGCGGCGAGCGGATGATGCCCCTGCGTCCCGTGGCAGACGCTCACCAGCAGGGCGAGGAGCGCGAGCAGGACGAGGACGGCGGGCGCCCGCCGTCGTACGTCGATCACTGTCTCGTCACGCATGGTGCGCGTGACACTACGGCGTGGCGGTGCACAGCCGCAAAGAGGCGTGCCCGGTTTTGGACACCGTTTACTTCGGGCGCGACGCCCTTACAGGTTCCGCTCCGCGTAGACCTTCATCGCGTCGCGGACGAGGAGAACGGTGCCCTCGCCGTGCTTGTCGTAGTTCCGGCCGAAGCGCGGGTCGTCGACGTACATCTGGCCGAGGCCGATCACGTACTCCTTCGTCGGCGTCGTGGTCGTCGACAGCCACGCGACCTGGCGCCGTGCGATCGCCTGGACCTCGTCGCTGTCGGCGGCGAGGCCGTCCCGCGCCGCCCGCCCGAAGTCGCGGGCGATGCCGGCCTGCTCGTCCATGAACGCCTGCTTCTGCTCGGCGCTGAGCGAGCGCCACCAGCGGTCGCCCTTCTCGTACGCGTCGCGGCCCCAGCGCTCGGTGACCTCCGCCTCGTACTGCGTGTGATCGAATCCGTCGAACACTTCTTCCGCCATGAGTTCCTCTCCGTTCTCCGTCTTGTGGAGAGTGGTCCGCACCGCCTCGATCTGCCGCCCGATCCGCTCCCGCTCCTGTTCGAGGAGGAGCAGATGGGTGCGCAGAGCCGCGGGCGTGTCCCGCTGACCCTCCAGGACCTCGGCGATGGCGGGCAGCGAGAGCCCGAGCTCGCGCAGCAGCAGGATGCGCTGCAGCCGCACGAGCGCCGCCTGGTCGTAGTACCGGTAACCGTTGGCGCCGATCCGGCTCGGCTCCAGCAGTCCGCGCTCTCCGTAGTGCCGGAGAGTGCGGCTGGTGGTGCCGGCCTTCTTGGCGATCTCCTGGATCGACCACTCCATGGGGAAAACGCTAAATCTTGACGTTGCGTAAAGGTCAAGCGTGAGGGGTGGCAACACGACGAAGGCCCGGATCCAGTGAATGGATCCGGGCCTTCGTTTGCTACTGAGTAGCGGGGACAGGATTTGAACCTGCGACCTCTGGGTTATGAGCCCAGCGAGCTACCGAGCTGCTCCACCCCGCGTCGGTGAATATGACCTTACGGCATGGTGGGCCGATCCCCTAATCGGTTTTCCCGGCACGGCCTCAGCAGCCGCAGTCCTCGGCGTCGACCGGGGCCGTCAGCGGGTCCGCGTCCTTCTTCTCGGGGCCCTCCCACGTCTCGTACGGGAAGCCCTCGCGGACCCAGTACTCGAAGCCACCGAGCATCTCCTTGACCTGGTAGCCCAGTTGGGCCAGGGCGAGCGCGGCGCGCGTGGCGCCGTTGCAGCCGGGACCCCAGCAGTAGGTGACCACCGGCACGGACCTGTCGAGCAGCTGCTCGGCCTGCTCCGCGATCAGCGCGGTCGGCAGGTGGATCGCGCCGGGGACGTGACCCTGGTCCCAGGACGCGGTGGAGCGGGAGTCGATCACCACGAAGCCGGGGTCGCCGTCGGCGGCGAGGGCGCTCGCGACATCGGAGACGTCGGCATGGAAGGCAAGGCCGGCGGAGAAGTAGGCGGCCGCGTCCCGGGGAGAGGCGGGCGGGGTACGAAGTACGGCGTTGACCTGCGCGGTTGTCGTCATGCATGAAAATCTACGGTCGAAGATCACGACGCTGAAGTGGCAATTCCCGGTACGGAGACCGATCCGCCGGGGAATTCGGGGCGTTCGCCGGGGGACGACAGGGGATCTCACGCAGCGGACGTCTCGAGGGTGCGGACCGGTCACGTTTCGCGGGCGCCGTCCGTCATCTCGGTGACGGGCATCGACGAGGGAGACACCGATGGACGAGAAGGACCTCCTGGCCGAGCGCTTCCAGGCCGACCGCACCCATCTGAAGGCGGTCGCGTACCGGATGCTGGGGTCGCTGAGCGAGGCCGAGGACGCCGTCCAGGAGGCATGGCTCAAGCTCAGCCGCTCCGACATCAGCGAGGTGCGGAACCTCAGCGGCTGGCTGACGACGGTCGTCGGACGGGTCTGCCTCGACTTGCTGCGCTCACGGTCCTCCCGCCGCGAGGACCCGCTGGAGTACTACGTCCCCGATCCGCTGGTCCGGGGCGCGGAGGGCACCACCCGCGACCCCGAGGAGGAGGCGCTGCTCACCGACTCGGTGGGGCTCGCGCTGCTCGTGGTCCTGGAGACGCTGGGTCCTGCCGAGCGCCTCGCCTTCGTCCTGCACGACATGTTCGCGGTCTCCTTCGACGAGATCGCCCCGATCGTGGACCGCACCCCGGCGGCGACGCGCCAGCTCGCCAGCCGGGCCCGCCGCCGCGTCCAGAGCGCGGCACCGGCCCCGGCGCCCGACCTCACCCGGCAGCGCCAGGTCGTCGACGCCTTCATGGCGGCCTCCCAGGGCGGTGACTTCGAGGGCCTGCTCGCGGTCCTCGACCCGGACGTGGTCCTGCGCGCGGACGGCGGCAAGGTCCTCGCGGCGGCCTCGCGGCTGATCCGCGGCGCCGAGGCGGTCGTCAACCAGGCGCTCACCTTCGCCCGCTTCCGCCGTGCGTACCGCAAGGTGCTGGTCAACGGCGCCCCGGGCATCGTCTCCTACGTGGACGGCCAGAGGGCCGGGCTGATGTCCTTCACGGTCGTGGACGAGCGCATCGTGGAGATCCAGATCATCGTCGACCCGGAGCGCCTGGCGACGCTGGGGCTGCCGGGCCTGGAGGACTGAGAGCGGACAGGTGTGACCCACCGCACACCATGCACCGATGAGTTCACCCTTCGAGGTCGGTCATATACGCGACTACTCCGAAACGAGGAAGGCGCGTCATGACCCACACGCTCAGCACTCCGCACCAGTCCGTGGTCGTTCCGCGTCCGGCGGCGAGGGCCGTGTCGGTCGGCGGCATGGTGGCGGGCCCGCTGTTCCTCGGTGCGGGTGTGGTCCAGGGGCTCTCGCGCGAGGGCTTCGACTTCACCCGCAACGCGATCAGCCAGCTCGCGCTCGGGGACCTGGGGTGGATCCAGACGGTGAACTTCCTGCTCGTCGGCGCCCTGCTGATCGGTGGGGCGCTCGGGCTGCGCCAGGCGCTGCGAAGAGAGCCGGGCCGGACCTGGGCCCCGGTCCTGGTGGGCGTGTTCGGGGTCTCGTTCCTGGCCGCGGCGGCCTTGCCGGCCGACGCCGGGGCCGGCTTCCCGGTCGGCGCCCCCGAGGGGGTTCCCACGATGAGCGCGCACGGCGCGGCCCACATGTTCGCCGGGATGATCGGCTACCTCGCCCTGTGCGCGGCGTTCCTCGTCCTGGCCCGCCCGCTCGCCGCCCGCGGCCACCGCGGCTGGGCCCTGGCCTCCCGCCTCGCACCCGTGGCCGTCCTCGCCGGCTTCGCGGGCTCCGCCGCCTCCGTCCTGGCCTTCACCACCGGCGCGGGCCTCGGCCTCCTGTGGCTGACCGCGGTGACGGCCCGTCTGACCACGGGGGCACGAACCGAATAGCCGGACCGCGGGGCTCCGGCCATCCTCGACACGACCAAGACCGCCGACTGACGAAACGGGTATCCGAATGACCGACGCCGTGAAGGGCCCTGCCTCCTACTTCCCCTCGATCGAGAAGAAGTACGGCCGCGCGATCTCCGAGTGGAAGACCCTCATCCGCTCCTCCCCGCTGACCAAGCACATGGAGCTCGTCTCCTGGCTCAAGTCCGAACACGGCCTGGGCCACGGTCATGCCAACGCCCTCGTCGCCCACACTCTGGCCGAGGACAGCGGCAAGTAGCCACACCCGGCGAACGCCGAAGCGCCCCGCCCGGTCGGAACCGGGCGGGGC